>CALCUV010000097.1 GCA_937906765.1 uncultured Prevotella sp. | reverse complement strand
TTGAGGACTCTGTGACTCAAAGCGCCCCTCCTCAACACCTTATAACCTCAAAACCTTCAAACCTTATTCTACGACTTCAACATAGTCGGCAAGGCGCTTGGCTTTGTCGCGCACGTCATCAAGATTGCCGTCAAGCGGAGCGTTAACGACTACGACACCCATGCGACGTCCTACGCGCGTGGTGGGTTTGCCAAAGACGCGCAAGTCGGCATCTTCCTCGCAAGTGAGTTCCAATCCCTTGTAAGAGGGTGCCTTTTCGCTGGCAAACGTAGAGAGGATTACAGCACTCGCACCGATGCGCATCTGCTTGATGCAGGGGATGGGCAAACCGAGAGCGGCACGAAGGTGGAGTTCAAACTCGTTGAAGTTTTGCGTACCTGCAAGTGTCACCATGCCTGTGTCGTGGGGGCGAGGCGAAAGTTCTGAGAAGTACACACCATTTTCGTGTGAAAGGAAGAATTCTACACCCCAAAGACCAGCACCTGTGAGTGCTTCTGTGACTTTTGCTGCCATTTCTTGCGCTTCCTTCAAGTGCTCGGGAGCAATCGCTGCGGGTTGGAAACTTTCGCGGTAGTCGCCACCCTTTTGTACGTGTCCGATGGGCGGACAGAAGAGTGTGGGACCGTCTTTCTGAGTTACCGTAAGGAGGGTGATTTCGCTATCAAACTGGATAAATTCTTCAATGATGAGTTCCTTGAGGTCGCCACGACTACCTGAGATGCCATATTCCCAAGCATGTTCCAAATCTGCCGCACTCTTTACGACGCTCTGCCCCTTTCCTGATGACGACATGAGGGGTTTAACGACACAGGGAAAACCAATTTGTTCGGCGGCCTCTTTGAGTTCTTCAAACGTAGTGGCATAAAAATACTTTGCTGTCTTCAATCCCAACTCCTTCGCCGCAAGGTCGCGAATGGCCTTACGATTCATCGTGAAGTTTACGGCACGCGCAGAAGGAGTCACCTGAATACCTTCGGCCTCAAAGTCATAAAGACGCTCCGTGCGGATAGCCTCAATTTCAGGTACGATAATATCGGGACGATGCTTGCGAACGGCTGCTTCAAGAGCTTCACCGTCGAGCATAGAAAAGACTTCAAACGCATCAGCCACCTGCATCGCAGGAGCACCAGGGTAAGAATCACACGCAATGACATGTTGGCCCAATCGCTGAGCCGCAATGGTGAATTCCTTACCGAGTTCACCGCTACCGAGAAGGAGTATTTTTTTCATAAGTGCTTATTGAGAGCCGTTGTGACTCCCTTTTTTATAAGGAATGTTCTATGTATAAAATAAAAGCAACGCAGAAATCCTGCGTTGCAAATTTAAACATAAAAAATGAGTTGAGCGCCAAATGCCCTATTTAACTTTAACCTTTCAACATGACTACCGTCTTTTCGCCCTGCTCTGTAGCAAAGTTGGCAACCTCTAATTCAGGATTCTTGGGGCGATAAGCGCGTGCGAAAGCGCGTAAGTTTTGAAGCACACGGGGACTTGGACTTGAAGGAACAGGAGTAGAATCAGTCATAGGCAGATGATGTTTTGAGTGTTTATTCTTTAAACGTAACAATTTAAGATTTAGTGTGTGGCGCTTTAAAAATAATTTGGCATAATTGGGGAATAATATAACCGTTGCCTCAAATAGTTTAACAGTCAATTCCTATATTATTGCCCGATTCTTCCTCTGACGTTATAATGAAATAATTGCTTCTATATAACAAAAAACCTCTGCAAGCATGTTACGGCACGGTTTTGTTTGTATTTAGACAATGTAGACACTTAAGCAAATCACTTTCGTAATGCC
>CALCUV010000096.1 GCA_937906765.1 uncultured Prevotella sp. | reverse complement strand
AGAGGGATTCCAGATGATCATAAATGAGAAAGTAGAAATGAGAAATGAGAAAGCCCTTGCGGGACTGATTGAACAATATGTTGCTGTTATGAATGATGTTGTGTAAAATAGGAATAGGTGACTTCCATATCCGGAGTTGATTTAGGGATGAAAGGATGGTGCATTGCGTCAGCCTCTTTCTCCTTTCTCCTTTTTCCTTTCTCCTTTCATCAAAATGCCAATTCTTCCTTAGAAACGAAGAGCAGCACATCGCCCACCTTGAGTTCCAACTGCCCGTTAGGCACGATATATTCTTCGCCACGCTTAATCATGATTACAAGAGTTGAGGCGGGAAGGTTCATATCCATGAGGCGATTACCATTTTTAATCATGCTCTCCGTTACAACGTAATCCGAAAGTTGCGCATCGAGTTCTTCGGGTAACTCCACACCAAATTCATTACCCTCTTTTTCAATTGGGAGGTCAAGATTGAATTTTCTTGCTACCCAAGAAATGCTCATGCCTTGCATAAGGAGCGACATGAGGGTGATGAAGAAGACGATGTTAAACAAAGTTTGCGCTCCGGGTATATCTGCGAGAATGGGGTAAGTTGCAAAGATAATTGGAACGGCACCGCGCAATCCCACCCAGGAAACAAACAGGCGCGCTTTGAGAGGCAGTCCGCGGAAAGGCGCTAAGCAAAGGAACACCGTGAGAGGGCGTGCCACGAACATCATAAACAATCCGATGCAAAGCGCAGCCAGTGCCACGTCTACGATTTCCAGTGGATTCACCAAGAGACCTAACGAGAGGAACATAACGATTTGTGCCAACCAAGTCAAACCGTCCATAAACGTATTCATCTCCTTGCGGTTGGCAAGTTTCTCATTACCGAGAACAAGTCCCGAAATATACACCGCTAAGTAACTATTACCGTGGAGCAACTCTGTTAAGGTGAACGATATGAATACCAGCGAGAGCAGCAATACGGAGTACATGGATTGCGTGCTTAGGTTGATACGGTTGATAAGCCATGCGCTACCCTTACCTACAGCATAACCCACAAATGTTCCTACAGCAAATTGCACAAAGAGGTCACGAATGATGACGCCAAGACTCCAATCGCCCGCCGTTCCTATAACTTGAATCAGCACAATTACCAAAAGGTAAGCCATCGGGTCGTTAGAACCGCTTTCAAGTTCAAGCATGGGTTTTAGGTTATGCTTGAGTTGCATTTGTTGAGAGCGGAGCAGATTAAAGACCGATGCAGAGTCCGTAGATGACATTGTAGCGGCAAGCAAGAGTGCGGTGAGCAGCGACATCTCTATCCCCATGGGCGTAAACGTAGTCAGTGCCCATGCAAAGACTCCCGTAAAGAGCGTTGTGAGTAACACTCCTACGGTTGAGAGTATCAACCCCTCGCGCATAATGGGCCGAATGTCGCTTATCTTTGTGTCCATACCGCCCGTAAATAAGATGACGCTCAGTGCAAGCATTCCAATGAACTGTGCAGTAGAGGCATCGTGAAATTGAAGTCCAAGTCCGTCGCTGCCGAAAAGCATGCCGACCACTAAGAATAACAAAAGGGTGGGCACACCAAACCTATAACTCGTTTTGCTCAACAGAATGCTCACAAAGATGAGAATCGAACCGAGCAAGAGTATGTTTTCAGCGGTTAGGGTTAAGTACATAGGGCGAAAGTTAAGTATGTTTAGTTGCGTAAAAGGCAAAGATTGCCCAAAGTTACAATTTTATTGTAAAATGAGAGGTGTTTTGGTTTGAAAAACCTGAAATCCGCCCCAATTCAAGAAACATTAACAACTGACAATCCCGTTTTGGAAGTCGGGAGCGCCAAATCCGGGGTTCGTAGTGTAAAAAAATCCTCCCCCAATCCGTCTTTGAAGAAGGCGTTTGGGAGAGGATTTTTTGCATGTTAGAATTGCTTGAAACGAAGTGGCACTTAGTAGAAATTATAAGTGACTTAGGAGCAACTCTTAGTAACTTAATTTTTCCTAAAAGGGATATAGTTTTCAGGAAGTGTCTTTGAGGAGAAACAAACTGTTGTACAATAGTGTTTCTGAGAGTTTTACGGATTTTCTTCTGTGTCTCACTTTTTCGTTTCTCCTACCTGCAATTTCCGCCCTGTCGTATTGCCGGCAAACTCTGGGGCATAGGTGCACGTAATTGTTGCTACACCCTGCTCATAACTGCCCGATCGGTCGGTGTGTAACGCTTCCACGATGGTGTAAGTACCCTTGGGGAGTTTATCTGCGTAGAAATCCGCACCATAATCCGTGACTACGCGATAACATCCCACTCCCTCTTGCCAAGAATACCCACTCAGCGGAATAACAGGTTCTGTGCAAGCGGGACGAGGCATGCTGAGGCGCACAAAATCAAAATCGCGCGAAGCAACTATCTGTGCCACTTGGCGCAATGGGAGGGTGGCGTCAATAGGTTCGTTTTCCTTTACTTCCACCCACGCTCCGTTGCGCTTCACTTCCAAACGCAGGGTAATCTTCAACCCACTATCGTAACTTTCTACCTTAGAAATCGGGAGGGAATACGAAGCGCGGGCACTGCCATACGAAAGGTTGATATTCATCGATGAAATCGTGGTTTTTGGAGCGCTAATGCCAATCGTTTCCTGACACTTATGGATGCGCGTTTCCTTAACCGTATCGCTTGTTTCAACGGTTAACGAGCGGTAAATGCCTTGGAAGGTCGCCTCTGTGGGAGCGAGGTTTGCGCCGTTGGGATGGAGATTTGTCGTAGTGTCGTTTTCGCTCAAGCAAAGGGCAAAGACGGCATCGGCTGTGGCGCGCGAAGTTTCCCATTGCTGAGTGCGTCTTGACTGAAGCAACCATTGTTGCAGACGTTTCACCAAATCGGTATTTCCAACGGCGTTAAAGGCTTCAATAACTGCCGTCTGCGTGGGAATGCGATACGAATGGTAGGTCATCTGTGCCTTTGGTGCATCAAAGTATGCCCCCATTTCGGGCGTTTCTACCAGATATTCCTGCACACTTCGGAGTAACAAGTCAGCAACCTGCTTTTTGCCGTTCTGGCGCAACACTCTGCTCATCACGGCTTTGCCATAAAGCGAATAGTTTGCGTTCATGTTCTCCGCCTTTGAGAGGAAATACTGACAAGCTGCCGTTGTGTCGGCCTTCAAATAGGCACACGCGTCCAAATAACGCAAGGGGAGTTCACCAAGCGGGAGTTCGCGCTTCGTTTTTCGCTCTTCAGCCTCCATTTCTTGGTGAAGTTTTTCCATTTTGTCCTGCATAAAACGCAGTGCTTGAGCCGTTGTTTCCCGTAAGGGATGATTACCCACAAGCGACTCTAAACGAGCGAAAAGCAAGAGCATTTCATTGGTGATAAACGCACTTTCGCGCATGCCTTCAAACCATGCCCACGCCCCGTTCTTTAATTGTTTTTGGCGAATGTGTGCCGCCGCTTCATCGCGAAGAGTCGTTGTCTTTGCTAAGTCAAAATCAGGCAAATAAATGCCTTGCTCATGCAGGAATAAGGTTAAGCTGAGCGCATAATAGCGGCGTGCCCAATCATCTATGCCGTACGTAGGTTCGAACGAAAGTGAGGCAAGCGCTCGTAAGGCTTCATGAAGGGCGCTTGGGGTAAAGTTGAGGGTGATTTTGGGAGAACGAAGCGCCGTTGTGTCCGTCCAAAGTGTATCTAATTGATAGGTATGCACGTCTCCATCGGTGATAGAGAAGGGCAGGTTACGTACCACCTCAATACGGTCAGACATAACGGGAATCTGGTGTACTTCGCCGTCAGCAAAGTCTTTTCCTTCCACCGCCACTTGACACCCAATCGTTCGTGGCACAGACATACCCTTTACCGATAGACTTTCGTCATTCAGAGCAGGTAAGCTAATGCGGAAAGATGCACTTCCATTTTCAATCAGGAATGACCCCGTTGTGCGTGAAAGTTCTGCGTTCGTGTCGGCATCAAAGAAGGTGGCCACAAAGCGCCCCTTGGTGGAATCCGTAAGCAGGCTACGCACCACAATGGGTATGGTAAGTTGGTCGCCTTCTCTCACAAATCGTGGCACATTAGCACTAACGGTCACAGACTTTTGAGCAATGATTTCTTCTTCCAAAAGGGCATGGCGCAAGTGCTTATCATGGACAAAAGCTGTAAACTTCCACGTTGTTAATTGCTCAGGGAGGGTAAAGCGCAAGGCAATCTTTCCGTCGGCATCGGTATGAAGCGCCGATTGCATGAAAGCTACTTCCTTGAAATCCTGACGCAAGGGGAAGTGTGAGGCATTTGCTCTGTCATCTGCACCACTTGTTTGCACTGCATCCTCACTGTTTACAACGACTTCTTCGAGTGTGTTGCTCGCATCTTTCTTAGCGGTAGCACCGAATCGGAAATTCGGAGCAGCGGAATAGAGAACCTGGCGCACCAATCCCTGTGTTTCATTCTTCCAACTTGAAAAAACAGCAGGTTGAATCTCCTTAAGTTTATACTTCTTCGCATAGGAAAGCGAGGTTGTATTTCTTCTGTAAATCTGTGCGTAAGAGTTCAGGAAATAAGGCTTTCTGTAAGGATTCACCCTCCATTTGTTATAGGCCAAAGCGTCTAACGAAGCATCATAAAGGCGAGCCGTCAGTGAGGCTGAGACTGGCTGACCATCAGGAGTCGTAATGCGGAGTTCCCACTCTTCTTCCTGACCCGGCGAAAGGCGGTTGCGGAACGTCTTCCAAGACATATTCAGTCGCAAGTCCGGATGCGGGCGCTCCAGGCGAATTTCTTTTTGGTAGAATTCCCCTTCAGTCAGAACGGTAAGGTGAACGGTGGCACCTTCTTGATACATCGTGTCGTAAGAAAGGCTGATGGGGTGAATCCCTTCAGAAAGTGTTATGATTTCAGCAGACAGGAGTTCGCCCTTGTGACTGATAACATCCTTAAAAAGCGTGATGTTCTGGCGCGTATGCCCCACAAGAAGCCACTTCTCAGACTCGCTTTTTGTCATCTCTTCAGTCATCACGAATGAAGGAGATTGGGCGGGAAGTCGTTCGGACTTTTCGCCGATGAAAAGGCACTTTTTGCTTATCTTGCCTCCAGAAGGAGTCTCGGCTTCTAACCTATAAACACCGTCGTCTAACTGCGTCCAATCAGAGGGAAGAATGGGCGTGTTTGAAGGTAACTTTTGTATCCAAACAAGAGTGTTGCGGTTGTCGTAAAGGCACACGGTCACACTTTCATTTACTTGTACCGCCATATTATTTGTGTTGCGGAAAACAAGGTGTGACAGGTGTTCTTTTACAAGAACCTCAGGTAAATCTACATCTAACGTAGTGGGGTTTTGATGTACGGGAATATAAAGTTGTTGTGTTTGCGTCTCGCCATTGTCGCCAACGACGGAAACGGAAACTGTGTAACTCGAGTAATAGTGGCGCCAAAGCGCACTTCTTTGGCGTTGTTCTTTCAGCAGGAGGGGCATTGAAAATTCTCCTTGAGCATTGGTGCGCAACACTCCCTCAATGGGGTCGTTTTCAGTGCCTCTAAAGGAGGTGTTTGTGTCGATAGTGTAGCGCACAAGAGCATTTTGCATGGGTTGAAGTGTCATTGTCAGCACCTTGCCTCTCACTTGCAGCGTATCGCCCCAGGTGTAAACCGTCTCTATTGGGAGAAACTCCACAGAGAACGTCTGACGCTTGTAAGCACCTACGACTAAATCCGCCTTGCCTCCCGTATAAATTTCCGCATCCTTACCTTGCTTGTTGGCATGACGCACCTGGATGAAGAAATCTCCCTCTTGTTGGTCAGCGGGAAGCAGAAAATCGCCGTTGAAACGGCCATATTCATCCGTCTTTGCCTCAAACGAAGCCACCGCTTTATTTCCCCGCTTTATCAAATTCACCTCTAAACAAGCATTTGAATCAACGCTGAGCGAATCTCCCTTTTGGGTGTACAAAACACCCACTACGTGCACCGTCTGTCCCGGACGGTAAATATTACGATCGGTAAAAATCTGCACACGTTGCTGATGGCGGTGCGCATTTCTGTTATAATTTCGTTTAGAAAGGTATAGGTAGAACTTCTTACTGCAAGAATCGCCTGGCGTGAGAATCTGAAAATCGTCTTGATAAGAGGGCGTTTCATCCATGTCCTTCATGCTGAGCCACAGGTCTCCCTTCGTGACGTCCCATTGGCGTTGGGGGTGGGCTGTAGTTTCGTGTTTTACGACGGAAAACTCCTTGAGGGGTTCGCCAGTTTGAGTGTCGAGTGCCATAATGCGACAAGCGCCGTTGCTGGGGTAGAACAGGAAGGGCGTAATCCGACTGCAATGCAGGAGGGTGGAAACCTCTTCTTCGCCCGTTCCTCTCTGTATGAGTTTATACACTCCAGGCTCCGAAAGGGTGAGAGAAAGCGTGTCGGATTGCAGTCGCCAAGTCTCACGTTTGGGAAATGCGGATTGAAGGGTGGCGATGCGGTTGAATAGGGTCTTACCATCGGCGGAGCAACGGTAAATATCGAAGGACACTTTCTGAATGTTATTTGCGTTAACTACCCATTCCATCGGGAGATTGGGGTAACAGAGAAGATTGGATTCCGTTAAGTTCACCGTAGGATTCTCCAACTTTTTTACCACCGCCTTTATGCGCTTCGCATCCCTGTGTTTGCCGTATTTCTTTATCCCTTCGTGAGCTAGGGAAAAGAGGTGTTGGCGCGCATGATTATCAGAGAGGTCTGCTTGAGCATACAATTTCTCCATCCATGAGGCATAAGCAATGGCATTTTCGGGACGATCAGCATAACGCGTGACTACAGCCTCCGCATCTTCGTAACGCAAGGCAAAGCGTATGGCTCCCGCATAAAGATGTTTGGAGCGGTAAAACGCCTCTGCCTGACTCGCAAGTGTAGTTCGTTCTTGCTGAGAAAGATTCGCTTTATCCAAGCCATCAAATAAGAGCATGTGGAGCACATCATTGTCAAACTCATCCGCATCCTTGCCTTGCTTCACCAGAGGTGTGAGCGACTTAGACTTTATACTGTGTAGCGACTCCATATTTCCGAGTTGTTCAAGCATCTTTTGGCTGTATTTGCGACGCTCTTCGTAGTTAAAATGATAGGACTCGGCAATGGTCTTTGCTAAAAACGTTTCCCAAAACAGACTATCGGAAGGATGCGTAATTTGCTGAATGCGAAGGGCGATTCTTTCTTTGTCTATCAACGCGCTGTCAGGAGAAATCTCTCCGCGAAGGCGCATTTTTACGAACAAAGCCGTCATTTCTTGCGTCAGGTCTCCGTCAGCAATGGCTTTGTTTTCGAGCGTCGTTGCTATGTTAATGGTTTCACGGGGCAAGTCGCTTTTTGTTGCCTGTTCAATCCTATCCCAAAGTTTGGAGTACGACTGAGCGGTGAGCAATCCCGAGATAGTTATGAAAAACAATGTGAAAACGGTTCGAAGGTGGTTCATGTTGTAAAATAATAGTTTTTGGCAAATGTAATATTTACTCTTGATAAGCGCAAATTCTGCTGTTAAAAAAAGGTTAAACTCGCCTTCTGAAAACACTATCTTAAATAGGAAAAACAATAAGAGGTTTACGGCGCCCTAAGTACCCAAATAAGACGCCCTATAAGTAATAGCGTGCTGAGGCATAAAGGAATTGTGATTTTTAGAAACTTATGCGCCGCCCCCGTTTGTGGGTTGTTCGTGACGCAGAGGGGCATGCTTGCCACAAAAAAAGTGGGAACACTCGCGCAGATACGGAGCGTTCCCACGATGTCGGTTGTGGGTGTGAACTAAAGGGGAAGACAGAAGAACAAAAGGACATAAGATTGAATTTTTTGCTCTTATGTTCTTATGTCTAAAGAAGAAACACAAGTCTCGGTCTTGAAGAAAGACAGATATCTCGGATTTTTCGCCCAGGTTATCCCATCATTTCCTTGCGCAAACTCAAGGCCTTGTCCTCTTCTGCTTCCATGATTTCGCGCTCTCCGGGTCCCTTGTCATTAATTCCGCACAAATGAAGAATGCCATGGATAATGACACGATGAAGTTCCTCCTCATACGTCGCACCTACGTCTTCGGCATTCGTGCGTACGGTGTCGAGCGAAATAAATAAGTCGCCACTGATTTTATTACCCTCCGTGTAGTCAAAGGTAATGATGTCCGTGTAATAATCATGCTGAAGGAACTCGCGGTTAACCTCCAAGATTTTCTCATCATCCACAAAGATGTAAGCAATTGCGCCACAGCGCTTGCCATGTGCCTTAGCCACGGCTTTAACCCAAGCAGCGGTGGCCGCTTGGTCGATATCGGGGAGGGGAAGATTGATGCTGTCGTAAGTAATCATAGAGGTTTTTTGAGGTTTTAAGGTTATGAGGTTATAAGGCCCCATTCGGAGGGCATCGTCCTTACAACTTTTAATTAAAGGTTATGAACATTGTGAGGTACTATTCGGTCGGCATCGCCTTATAACCTTTAAGCGAAGCGCCCTTACAACCTTATCACCTCACTTAATATTCTTCTTCCTCCTCGCGCCGTTGTTTTTTCTTCTTTTCCTTAACGGTTTCTGCGCCCTCTACTACGAGGACAAATTCTCCGCGAGGTTCAGTTTCTTCAAAGTGAGCGAGGACTTCGGCAATCGTTCCGCGCACGCTCTGTTCGTAGATCTTTGAGATTTCTCTGCAAGCAGACATGCGGCGTTCGGCACCAAATACTTCAGCAAACTGTTGTAGCGTTTTGACTACGCGATAGGGGGATTCGTAGAATATCATCGTGCGCTCTTCTGAGGCAAGTGCTTGAAGGCGTGTCTGACGTCCTTTCTTTTGAGGAAGAAATCCTTCAAACGTAAAGCGTTCGCAGGGCAACCCACTGGAAACAAGGGCGGGCACAAAGGCAGTTGCGCCGGGCAGACACTGCACCTCTACGCCGCGTTCCACACAGGCACGCACCAACATGAATCCAGGGTCGGAAATAGCGGGAGTTCCGGCGTCGGAAATGAGGGCGATGTTTTCGCCAGCGGCAATGCGTGCGGCGAAAGCGTTGACTGTTTGGTGCTCATTGAATTTATGGTGTGAGCACAACTGATTCTTAATCTCAAAATGCTTAAGGAGCAGGCCTGAAGTGCGGGTGTCTTCCGCAAGAATGAGGTCTGCTTCCTTCAAGATGCGAATGGCGCGCATCGTCATGTCTTCAAGGTTTCCTACAGGCGTAGGTACTAAATAAAGAGTTCCCATACTGCAAAGTTAATTTGATTTAACGTTATGATGATAAGGTTTGGAGGATTTTTTCTTAATTTTGCCCGTGAAACGTTATGAAGAGATGGCGGTTGGTCATTCAAATAAGAAAAGAACTATGTTTCAAAAAGAAATCAATTTTGACCGCTTTGTGCGGGGAGCAATGCTTGTGGGTGTACTTGTGTTACTGGGTTACGTCATTCATGCACTGAGCAGTGTGTTGCTTCCTTTTGCATTGGCGTGGTTATTGGCCTATATCATCAATCCGATAGTCACGTTTTTGCAAGTGCGCCTCCGTCTGCATTTCAGGTGGCTGAGTGTGGTGGTGACCTTACTCTTGCTTTGTGGCATTGGCGTAGGAATTTTCCTTCTTGTTATTCTGCCCTCGATTGACGAATTTATTCACCTTAAAAAGTTAGTCGTGGAGTATATCAAGAACGGCACGGGCAACACCAGCATTCCCGCAATCGTTCAAGAGTTTATGAGGGAACATCTGAATCAAGAAGACATCAGGAGTTTGCTTCAAACGGACGACTTTCAAACGTTCCTGCGTCAATGTGTGGAACGCTTAGGGACGCTCGTTTGGGCCACAGCCAATGCCGTGTGGAACTTCTTCTCGTGGGGGATAACCTTGCTCTACTTTTTCTTCCTCCTAATGGATTTTGAGAAAGCCTCTACGGCATGGATTAACTACGTGCCGAAGCGTTACAGAGAAACGATTGAGGTGCTTGCTCAAGATGTGCAAAAAGGAATGAGCGCATATTTCCGCGGGCAAGCTTTAGTGGCGCTTTGCGTAGGCATACTTTTCGCTACTGGGTTCTCGCTTATCGGACTTCCCCTTGCCGTTGGCTTTGGGTTATTCGTAGGGTTGCTTAACTTTGTTCCTTATCTGCAAGTGATTTCCATCCCGCTGGCCGTGTTACTCGCCCTCCTGAGAGCCGCCGAAACAGGGGAAAACTTCTGGGGAATCTTCGCCCTGGTTGTAGTTGTATATGTGGTGGTGCAACTCATTCAGGACGTCATAATAGTCCCCCGAATAATGGGGCATATCATGGGACTCTCACCCGCACTCATCCTGCTCTCGCTCTCCGTTTGGGGATACATTGCAGGGTTCTTAGGGTTGATTATCGCACTGCCCGTGACCACACTTATTCTTTCGTATTACAAACGCTATATCATAAAAGACTGACATTCCCACATTATGGAAGATACATTTGACATACGCGCCGAACAGCGTAGTGTAGGCAATTCTGAAAAAGAGTTTGAAAAAGCACTGCGCCCCTTAAACTTCAGCGACTTTACAGGACAACAGCAAGTTGTAGACAACCTGCAAATTTTCGTAGAGGCAGCGAAGTTTCGCGGAGAACCTTTGGACCATACCTTACTTCACGGACCTCCGGGGTTAGGTAAAACAACGCTTTCAAATATCATTGCTAACGAACTTGGAGTAGGATTTAAGGTGACATCAGGACCTGTGCTCGACAAGCCTGGAGACCTTGCGGGACTTCTTACCTCGCTGGAACCTAACGATGTCCTTTTTATCGACGAAATACACAGACTTTCGCCCGTTGTAGAAGAATATCTGTATTCAGCAATGGAAGATTACCGCATCGATATTATGATTGACCGCGGACCTGCTGCGCGCTCCATTCAGATTGACTTAAATCCGTTTACGCTTGTTGGAGCCACCACTCGAAGTGGCCTTCTCACGGCGCCGCTTCGTGCGCGCTTCGGCATTAATCTTCACCTTGAATATTATGATGCAGAAACGCTCCAAAAGATTGTTACGCGCTCAGCCAAGTTGCTTGGTGTGAAGATTGACGGGCGTGCGGCGGCCGAAATAGCAGGAAGAAGTCGTGGCACTCCTCGTATAGCCAACTCCTTGCTTCGCCGTGTGCGCGATTTTGCACAGGTAAAGGGAAATGGAAATATCGAACTTGACATTGCTCGTTATGCCCTTGAAGCACTTAATATTGACAAGTATGGTCTTGACCAGATAGACAACAAGATTCTTACGACAATCATCGATAAGTTTAAGGGAGGACCCGTAGGGATTACCACAATCGCCACGGCAGTAGGCGAAGATGCCGGTACGGTAGAAGAAGTTTACGAACCCTTCCTCATAAAAGAGGGTTTCATACGCCGAACGCCCCGAGGAAGAGAAGTAACGGAATTGGCATACCGCCATCTTGGGCGCACACCTCAAGCAGGGTCGCCCATTATGCCTTCACTCTTCGATTTTCCTGATGAAGGGTAGCGCAGGGGGCAGGAAGCATGGAATAGGCGGCAAGAAACAACTTGCAGGAAGCAAGAAGTAACTTGCAGGTGCCACCCTGTTGGCAGGAAAATACTCCGCATGTTTCGCAAGTCTGAATTTGTAAAAACTAAGTGAGACTTAATTCAAATTCTTTGAGATTTAGTTTGAATTAAGTCTCACTTAATTTTTGCCGTTAAAGTCTTCCTTGTTTTCAAGTCTTTACAACGTGCTACTACCATTCACTTCCTATCAATGAGAATACGCAGATTTTGCCCTTCTGCTCACTCCCAATCAGCAAAATCCTACACATATATAGAAAAAAGAGATTTCAGTGCATTAAAAACTCACTCAGTAGCACGGAAATAGAAAATTTATCCGTACTTTTGTGCCTAATATGCGTGAAAACGCTTTCTGCGCTGAACAATCCAGTGATAATATATAATTTTTAAACACACACTATCCGATGAATGTGATTACAAAATCTGTTACTCTCGCTGACGGACGCACCATCAGCATTGAAACAGGAAAGCTCGCTAAGCAAGCAGACGGAAGCGTAATGCTCCGAATGAACAACACTATGTTGCTTGCTACTGTTTGCGGTGCTAAGGATGCTAATCCCGGTACCGATTTCATGCCGCTCCAATGCGACTATAAGGAAAAATATTCTGCTGCCGGCCGTTTCCCTGGTGGTTTCACAAAACGTGAAGGCCGTGCTTCTGATTACGAAATCTTGACCAGCCGTCTCGTTGACCGTGCGCTCCGTCCCCTTTTCCCTGGCGACTATCACGCTGAAGTTTATGTGAATATCATTCTCTTCTCTGCCGATGGCGTAGATCAGCCCGACGCACTCGCAGGTTTTGCTGCTTCTGCCGCACTTGCTTGTACGGATATCCCCTTTGAAGGTCCCATCTCTGAAGTTCGCGTAGCACGCATCAACGGAGAATACGTTATCAACCCCACTTTCGAACAAATGAAAGAGGCTGATATGGACCTCATGGTAGCTGCAACGATGGACAATATCATGATGGTGGAAGGCGAAATGGATGAAGTGCCCGAATCTGCCCTTCTCGAAGCCCTCAAAGCCGCTCACGAAGCAATCAAGCCCATGTGCCAGCTCCAGATTGACCTCATGAAGGAACTTGGAACTGACGTGAAGCGCGAATATTGCCATGAAGTGAACGACGAAGACCTTCGTAAGTTGTGCCATGAGCAATGTTATCAGAAGTGTTACGACATTACGAAGAGCGCACTCGAAAAGCATGCACGCCTTGAGGCATTTGAAGCAGTGCGTGAAGCATTCAAGGAAGAATATGCTGCTGCTCATGCAGAACTTTCAGCAGAAGAACTCGAAGAAAAGAATGACCTTATCAACCGTTACTACCACGATGTAGAAAAGGATGCTATGCGTCGTTGCATTCTTGATGAAGGAATCCGCCTTGACGGACGTAAGACTACGGATATCCGACCCATTTGGTGCGAAGTGGATCCCCTTCCCATGCCTCACGGTTCTTCAATCTTCACACGTGGCGAAACGCAGTCACTCTCTACCTGTACGCTCGGAACAAAACTCGACGAAAAGATGGTAGATGACGTTCTCGACAAGAGCTATCAGCGTTTCCTTCTCCACTATAACTTCCCCCCCTTCTCAACTGGCGAAGCAAAGGCACAGCGTGGCGTAGGCCGTCGCGAAATTGGGCATGGCCACCTCGCATGGCGCGGTTTGAAGGGACAGATTCCCGCAGAATTCCCCTACACAGTGCGTGTGGTGAGCGACATTCTCGAATCTAACGGTTCTTCAAGTATGGCAACTGTTTGCGCTGGTACTTTAGCGCTCATGGATGCAGGTGTACCTATGAAAGCTCCCGTAAGTGGTATCGCAATGGGACTTATCAAGAACCCCGGAGAAGACAAGTATGCAGTGCTTTCTGACATCCTCGGTGATGAAGACCACCTTGGCGATATGGACTTTAAGACAACGGGTACACTTAAAGGTCTTACTGCAACACAGATGGACATCAAGTGTGACGGTCTTTCTTATGAAATCCTTGAAAAAGCACTTGCGCAGGCTAAGGCAGGACGTGAGCACATTCTTTCTTGCATGATGGAAACAATGAGCGAACCCCGTGCTGAACTCAAGCCTCACGTTCCCCGCATCGAAGCATTTGATATTCCTAAGGAGTTCATCGGTGCTGTTATTGGCCCTGGCGGTAAGATTATTCAGGGAATGCAGGAAGAAACAGGTGCTACGATTACTATCGAAGAAGCAGACGGCGTAGGTAAGATCCAAGTTAGCGGTCCTAACAAGGAAAGCATCGAAGCGGCTATCGCAAAGATTAAGGCGATTGTAGCAATTCCTGAAGTGGGTGAAGTTTACAATGCAAAGGTAGTGAGCATCATGCCTTACGGTTGCTTCGTAGAATTCATGGCAGGTAAGGAAGGTTTGCTTCACATCTCAGAAATTTCTTGGAAGCGCCTTGAAACGGTTGAAGAAACTGGACTTAAGGAAGGCGATAATATCACAGTGAAGCTCCTTGAAATCGATCCCAAGACAGGCAAATTCCGTCTCTCACACCGCGTTCTTGAAGAAAAGCCCGAAGGTTGGGAAGAACGTCCCCGTCGTCCCCGTCGCGAAGCGGCAGATGGCGAACGCCGTCCCCGTCGTGAGAAGAGCGAATAAACAAGCGTTTCAACACCGTTGAAATAATAAAAAAAGCAGATGCACCGAACCTATTGGTGCATCTGCTTTTTTGTTTGTGTGAAAATCAAATACAAATAGCGTAAACAATAAGTAATAGAAGCGTTCTAAAAAGTAATAGAATTTGTCTTCTATTACTTATTGTTTAGGGTGCAAGTTCAATAACCTCAAGGTCACGACAGTTATTCCCATCTATCGTAAAGCGAATGAGCGTTCTAACTGGGTGCCACCCATACGTTCCTGCTGCTCC
>CALCUV010000095.1 GCA_937906765.1 uncultured Prevotella sp. | reverse complement strand
GAGCGAACCCAGTAGTCCTGCCATATAAGCCCCGATAAGAACGATTAGCGTGAATGTAAGAACCGTCATTATTTTTAAGTCAATCCGAAATTAGGGTCATCAAAGAGCGTCTGTTGCTCTCCGCCCAAATGGTTAAAAGTTTTACGATGAATCGGTGTCAAACCGTGCTGACGAATACCCTCACGGTGTTGCTTCGTGGGGTAACCCGCATTTTTATCCCACCCATAGTGGGGGTAAAGTGCGTGTTGCTCCGCCATATAATCATCACGGTAGGTCTTGGCCAAGATGCTCGCAGCTGCGATTGAGAGATATTTTCCATCACCCTTAACTATGGTGGTGTGAGGAAGGTCTCCGTAAGGTTTAAATTTATTTCCGTCCACAATCACATACTCAGGGCGCACCTTCAGTGCGTCAAGGGCGCGATGCATTGCCAGAATAGAGGCGTTGAGAATATTTATGGTGTCAATTTCTTCCGCCGTAACAATCCCTACAGCCCATGCAATGGCATCCCGCTCAATCTGTTCGCGCAGGGCATAACGCTTTTTCGCCGACAATTGCTTTGAATCGTTCAGCAAGTCGTTCTGATAATCCGCCGGAAGTATCACCGCCGCCGCAAACACACTCCCCGCCAAACAGCCTCGCCCAGCCTCGTCGCAACCAGCCTCTTTGAGACCCTCGGAATTGTATTTTGGTAATAACATGATGAGAAAATGACTCGAGTAAAACGGAGACTGAGGAGCGCTTCTAACACTTTTGAAAAAGTAAGTTAGAATTACGAAAAACAAAGTCTCACTTAATTAAAATTATCTCTCACTTAGTTTCAATTAAGTCTCAAAGAGTTTTCAGCTTCTTTGAGACTTAATTAACGTTCTGTAAGACAGTTTAAAACATCTTCCTTACGCGGTCGAGCGCCTTAACGAAAATGTCGATTTCTTCCTTTGTCGTGTAAAGTGCAAAAGAGGCGCGCGCCATGCTTTCTACTCCATAGCGCTGCATAAGAGGTTGGGCACAATGATGCCCAGTACGAATGGCAACGCCAAGGCGGTCGAGGAGCGTTCCGAGGTCAAGCGGGTGGATTTGTCCGATAGTAAATGCCACAACGGCGTCTTTCTCGGGCGCTGTTCCGAAGAAGCGGAGGTCGGGAATGGCACTCATTTGCTCCATAGCGTAACGTGTGATTTCGCGTTCGTGAGCAGAGATTTTGTCCATGCCGATGGCGTTCACGTAATTGAGAGCCGTGGCCAAGGCATGCGTACCTACGTAATCGGGAGTGCCTGCTTCAAACTTGAAAGGCAGACGTTCGTAGGTGGTTTTCTCAAACGTAACGCGCGCAATCATTTCGCCACCACCATGATAGGGAGGCATTTCGTTAAGAATCGCTTCTTTTCCGTAAAGCACGCCTATGCCTGTGGGGCCATACACCTTATGGCCGCTGAAGACAAAGAAATCGCAATCCATATCCTGGACATCCACGGAGAAATGTGGGGTGCTCTGCGCACCATCAACAAGAATCTTCGCCCCGTGTTCGTGAGCAATGCGCGCAAGTTCCTTTACGGGGTTCACCGTTCCGAGCACGTTGCTCACATGTGCCACACTCACCAATTTCGTGCGCTCTGTGAAAAGATTCTCATACGCCTCCATATCCAAGCATCCCTCATCCGTGATGGGGATTACCTTTAAGACGACTCCCTTACGGTCACGCAACAACTGCCAAGGCACAATGTTTGAATGATGTTCCATAGTGCTGACAATAACTTCGTCGCCCTCACGAAGGAATGCCTCACCAAAACTACTGGCAACGAGATTGATGCTCTCTGTAGTGCCTCGCGTAAAAATAATTTCCGCCGTAGCGCGCGCATTAATAAATTGGCGCACCACTTCACGGGCTGCCTCGTGGCGGTCCGTTGCCTTCTGAGAAAGGTAATGCACACCGCGGTGCACATTAGCGTTTACGCAACGATACATTTCCGAAATGGCGTCGATAACACACTGAGGTTTCTGAGTAGTTGCGGCATTATCGAGATAAACCAACGGACGGTTGTACACCAATTGGGAAAGTATGGGGAAATCTTCTCTGTTCATGAATGGGAATCGTTACTTACACATTTTGCAACCTTCACATTTTTGAAGCGCTCCGCGAAAACGGAGTTCCACAAGGTGAGCCAAGCGGTCGCGCAAGTGTTCGGGTTCGATGCGTTGGAGTACTTCATTTACGAAAGCGTGTTGCAAGAGCAAGCGTGCTTCACTCTCGGGGATGCCTCTCTGACGCATGTAAAAAAGAGCGTTTTCATCGAGCTTTCCGATGGTAGAACCGTGGTTGCATTTCACATCGTCGGCATAGATTTCAAGCATGGGTTGCGAGAAAGCGCGAGCCTCGGGCGATGCACAGAGATTGGCGTTCGTTTGTTGCGAACTTGTTTGTTGCGCCCCCTCACGAACGAGCACCTTTCCGGCAAATGCGCCCACGCTTTCGCCATCCAGCACGTACTTAAAGAGCATATCGCTCGTGCAATTAGGCGCTACGTGCTCCACAACCAAGTGATTATCGACACGCTCTTTACCTCCCGTAATCACAGCTCCGGCTGTTTGGCTCTCAGCATGCTCTCCGAGCAAACGCACTCGTACTCGGTTGCACGTACGTCCCGTGTGGAGCGTCACACTATTCATAGTCACACGACTGTGCGCCTCTTGGTTGATATAGTAATTCGCAAACTTATCATGGTTATCGCCATTTTCCTCAATGGTACAGATGTCCAACTTCACATCTTTCGCCGCGAAGACCTCAGTTACCATTGTCGTGAGATAAGGTGCCGAACCCGCCGTGTGGTCACACATAATGATTTGCGCCTCTACGCCTTCCTCCGCCACAATTAAGAAGCGGCGGTTAGAGAGCATGGGTTGCTTGGCATCACAAACGTTTACGATTTGAACAGGATGCTTTAAGGAAGTGTGGGCAGGCAAATAAATCAAAATACCATCCTGAGCGAGCATCGTGTTTAGCGCAGCAAGACTGTCATCATTCATTGCCGCACGATTGTAAAAATCACCGATGAAATCCCAAAGGGGAAGGGAACAGCTTTCCGATAAAATATCTCCGTCCGTCCTCTCTTTTGCGATGCGGAC
>CALCUV010000094.1 GCA_937906765.1 uncultured Prevotella sp. | reverse complement strand
TATTTCTTTAAATAGAAATCTTCATAAGCAGAAATAGAGATATTTCTAATATTATCATTTTCGTTATATTTTTTCATTTTCTTAGAAATGATGGCACAACTTAAAATAATCATAACGAAAAAGCCAAAAGTAATTCCAATAATTAAGTTTGTAATGTTTCCAATTGAAATGTCTAAAAGGGTAATCTTAAGCATTTTGATCACCTTGACTTTCAACTAGCAAATCTTGTTTACTATATAACTTATTAATATCTTCACCTAATGAATCAATAATAGCTAAAAATTCACTATTAATAACACTTTCAGTCCACTTAAATGCAATTTTCTTTCCTACGTTTAACACAGAATCTTTTACTTTAGATAATAAAGTATTTTTTTCTTTTTTTAGCAAAAAAAGAAAACGCACCGTTTTCGTAACTGTGCGTTTTCGTTGAAATTCCAACGTTTATCACATTTATTTATGCTGAGTATTTTATATCATCCTCAAGCGCTTATCTTCCATCTCAAGTCTTCCTGCCTTGATATCTTCTACGATCTCAGCGATGACTTCATGCTCTGAGAAGTGATACTTCTTACCTTCGATCTCCAGATAATCTTCATGTCCCTTGCCGAGAGTGATGATCATATCGCCTTTCTGAGCATGAGTGATGGCGTATTCGAGAGCATCTCTTCTGTCCTCGATCTCGATATAGTTACCGTTGCTTCTGGCAAGACCCACTTTGATATCGTTGTTTATATCAGCAACCTTTTCGAATCTAGGATTATCGCTTGTGATTATGCAAAGGTCAGCCAGTTCTCCTGCCACCTCTCCTATATCATATCTTCTCACCTTAGATCTGTTGCCGCCGCATCCGAACAGGGCGATGAGCCTAGGCGGATCGTATTCCTTAAGTGTTTCAAGAACACTTCTTGTGCTGACAGCATTATGAGCATAGTCGATGATCAGGCTGAAATCCTTTGACACCTTGATAGGCTCGACCCTGCCCTTTACCTGGACATTTGCAAGTCCTGCCAGGATAGCTTCCTCGGAAATGCCCAGCTGCTGGCAGACTGTCATAGTAGTCAGCGCATTATATACAGAGAAGTATCCCGGAATATGGATCTCTGCATCGCATTCAAGAAGTCCGCTTGTCTTGAACGCCATTCCCAGTCTTCCTTCTTCGTTGAGGAATCTTATTTCTGATGCCATCATGTCGGCTTCTTTTTCTGCTGAGAAAGTCACCACATCACAAGTGTGACACTTGAGGACGTCGTCTGTATGCTTATCGTCTACATTGACGATACCTGTTCTGCACTGTCTGAACAACATGCTCTTACAGAGAAGGTATTCATCGAAATCAGCATGCTCTGTAGGTCCGATATGATCCGGTGAAAGATTTGTGAACACACCGTAGTCGAATATCAGCCCTGCAGTTCTGTCCAGCTTGAACCCTTGAGATGATACTTCCATTACTACGTATTCGCAGCCTGCTTCGACCATCTTGGCCATATGCTTATGGATCTCATAAGATTCAGGAGTCGTGTTCTTGGCAGGAATGAATTCGTCGCCATATACGATAGCGATAGTTCCGATAAGGCCTGCCCTTTTGCCTGCCTGAGCCAGTACATCTCTGATTATATATGTCGTTGTAGTCTTGCCTTTAGTTCCTGTAAGGCCGATAGTTGTCAGCTTATCTGCAGGATAATCAAAGTATGCTGCTGATATAAGCGCCAGCGATCTTCTTGCTGAAACCACCAAGTGCTTCCCCTCAAAGGGCGAAATGCGTAAGCTCACTCAGGGTGGCGGTGTTAGTTTGAACAAGGAAAAACTTGCAGCCTTCGATCAGGAGATTACGGAAAATGACCTCATTGATGGCAAGTACATCATTGCACAACAGGGCAAGAAGAAGTATTTCTTGATTATTGTGAAGTAATAAACGCTGTTCTATAGTCCCTATAGTTGTTCTATAGTCTCTATAGTTACTATCGTTCCTATAGTCTCCATGCGGGGATAATAAAAAAGAATCAGCGGGAGCGCCAAAACGCTTCCGCTGATTCTTTGTTTATAGGCAGTTGAAGAGATGCACTACTTCAACTTCTTATTTCGTTTGCGCCATCAATTCACGAGCGCGATCAAGTGCCGCATTAATATTGGGGCAAATGTGATCCTTGCCAATGAGACGGTAGAATCCAGCGCGCTCGAGGGTTTGCTGAACGGCGGGAGTTACACCTGAAAGCACGATGTCCGTACCTTCGCGCTGCGACATGTCACAGAGGTTCTGAAGGTTGTGAATACCCGTTGAGTCAATGAAAGGTACGCGACGCATACGGATAATGCGGACGCGCGGATTGTTATCCATTGACGCCATCATTTCTTCAAACTTGTTGGCAATACCAAAGTAGTAAGGACCATTGATTTCGTAAACTTCCACACCCTCGGGGATTTGGAGGTGTTCCTCAAGGAGCATGTCGCTTTCGTCATTCGCGTCAATTTCTTCGGTAAGAACCTTGATCTGAGTGCTCTCTGTCATACGCTTCATAAAGAGTAAGCACGCAATGATAAGACCAACTTCAATCGCAACAGTAAGGTCGAAAATCACGGTGAGCAAGAAGGTAATAATCAACACACTCACGTCGCTCTTGGGGTTACTCATCAATTCGCGGAAGGTACGCCAACCGCTCATATTGTAAGAAACAACCACTAACACACCTGCCAAGCAAGACATAGGAATATAACTTGCCAAAGGCATGAGAAGAATGAAGATTACAAGGAGCACAAGAGCGTGAATAATACCCGAAATACAAGTGCGACCACCATTATTAATATTGGTCATCGTACGCGCAATCGCTCCCGTTGCAGGAATACCGCCGAAGAAGGGAGTAACAATGTTCGCAATACCCTGCCCTACGAGTTCTTGGTTAGAATCGTGGTGATGTCCTGTTACACCATCTGCAACTGTAGCAGAAAGAAGTGATTCAATCGCACCGAGAACCGCAATCGTGATTGCCGTGGGGATAAGCGTGTTAATCATGCTCCAAGTTACACCACCCTCAAAAATACTCAACGCTGTAATTTCAGGAAGCGCTGCTTTGATTTCTCCAAAACGGTCACCGATGGTTTCAATCTTGGTAATCTCAAACATGTTGAGGAAATACACCGCAACAGTTGCAAGAATGATTGCTACAAGCGATCCTGGAACTTTCTTTGAGAAGCGAGGTGTAAGGGCAATAATGATAATGCTTAAGATTCCGACAATAGTCGTTGCTGGATCCAAGGTTAAGAAATTCTTGCCGTAAGCAATCCATTTTTCCACAAACTCAGCAGGAACTGCGTCCATCTGAAGCGCAAAGAGGTCCTTTACCTGTGTGGTGAAAATTGTTACCGCAATCCCGCTGGTGAAACCAACGACAATGGGGTAAGGAATGAATTTAATAATCGTGCCCAAGCGGAAGACGCCCAATAAAACGAGGAAAAGTCCCGCCATAATGGTAGCAAGCATCAACCCTGTGAGACCGAATTCTGCAACTACACCATATATAATAACAATGAAGGCACCCGTGGGACCACCAATCTGCACACGACTACCACCAAGTGCCGAGATTATAAAACCAGCAACGATAGCGGTGATAATACCTGCCACAGGACCAATGGTGTGATTCGCATCGCCACCAGGACTTGCGGCAATAGCGAAAGCGATAGCCAAGGGAAGCGCTACGATACCCACAATAAGCCCTGCCATTGTGTCGGCAGCAAGTTTGCTTCGGTTGTAATTGCGCAAGTCACGGACAATGCGCGGATTAAATCTGAAACGTTCCATTTTATAAGTTAGTTTGTGTTGCGAGAAGAACTAATAGTTGCTACAGAGTCTCAAATTGTTTTAGGGACAATAAAGATGCCTAAAGGTACTATAGAAACTATAGGAACCATAACGTCTATAGGACCTATAGACACTATAGCAACCATTAAAAATCAGTTTTACTTCTTCATTACCTTGCGAGTAATGTTCGCCTTTGTAGTCGTTACGTTGATAAGATATACGCCTGCGGGAAGGGGTTCAAGAGAAACAACAGTTTCTTCGCCACACTTGGGTTGCTCCATCACTTGCTGCGTAACGAGACGACCATTGAGGTCGGTCACACGGATAGTTGCCGTAGATTCATTGGTGTTAAAGAGAATGCGCCAAGCGTTATTGCCCTTTTGGAAAGAAACAGGCGCTTCAGAGTTTTGCATATCATTAATACCATCAGTGGAAGCCAACTTAAGAGCACGCTTCAAACCTTCATAAGCATTAATCTTTCCGTAACCCCAATCGTTCTTACCACCATTAGCAGTATATTCATCATTAATAGCAGTCTCCTGAATGATTGTCATAATCTGCTCGTGCGTCAAATTAGGATTAGCCTGATACCAAAGTGCAATCACACCCGTAACAAAAGGCGCTGCCATTGAAGTTCCTAACTTCGCACCATAGTAATACTGCTTAGGATTGCTACCCAACTTCACTGAAGCACAAACATTATCACCCTTTGAACTAAAACCTGAAGAATAGCTGTTGAGCGCAGAAATAATCACCGCACCAGGTGCAGTAATTGTGGGATGAATAACATTCTCTGTGAGCGAAGGACCACGACCGCTGAATTTACTAATAATTCCAGCTTGCTTATAGTCATAATAACCTAACATTTCACCACCAGAAAGGGGTTGCCAGTTGTAACGTCCTGAATTGTAAGAACCAACTGTGATTGACTTTTCGGCAGATGCGCCAGAGTCAGAAATAGTATATTCAGAATCACCAGCAAGGAACTGCTCCTTCTTAGCGCCACCGACAGGACTAACAGAGGCAGGCACGTAAAATTCTCCCAAACCTGTGTTATTCCAAATGTGAACCGAAGCCCCCTTCTTACCTGTAATCTTCACGCCAAAGCAAATATCGTCAGCGCCAACCTCTGAATTAAGAGTTTCATGCATACAAATTATCGTAAAATTCTGCTTCTTGCTATAACTATCAATGCCCGACTGAAGGGATGTTGAAGCGTGGTCACGATCTGCTACGTATGTCGTAACTCTCTTTGTACTTGTCTTGAAGTAGCAAGGTTCTACGGTAATATTCTCATTGCCATCACCCGTTTGTTCCCAGATGCTGAGATAACTATACCCTTGAGTTGTTGTAGCAGGGTCAATAATTGCGTAGCGCACTTCATTGTCTGCAGTAAATGTGTGAGATGTATGAATCTTGACATTACCATCATTACCCGCTGCACACACAAATACACCGCTGTTATCCACAACAAGTTCGTTGAGAGTGCGATTATAAAGACTCAAACCGTCATGACTACCCATCTGAGTGCCGAAACTCATGTTGATAACAAAGGGTTTGCCTGCCGCCTTAGCCACTTTCTTGATATGCGCTACGTCTTCAAGCACTTCATCATCCGTAAGCGTTGAAGGAATCATGATGATGTCAGCATCAGGAGCCACACCATAATAATCATTACCTTCAATCTTTGAACCGACTGCAATACCCGCAACGTGAGTAGCGTGACCACCTGAATTATCTGCCTGTCCGCTATCGGGAATATCCGTTGTAGGTTGACCATCTCGGGGATAATCTTCACGATTCCAGAAAGAAATCACACGTGAGTTCTTATTCGCGTCCATAAATGCGGCATGGCGGAACTGGAAACCTTGGTCGATAACAGCAACGATGACTCCCTTACCCGTAAAAGGAGTTTCAAAATCATTGAGTGCGTTCGTGTGAATATCGTTTATACCCGTAATTTCACGCGCTTGGTCAACTGATGACTGCATCTTTACAGGACCTTTCATCAAACGTACTGATTCGAGAGCGGCTAACTGCTCTACGAAACTAATAGGCACAATCGCTGTTACGACATTGTCCGTAATCTGAGTTGCCTTAAAACCTGCATTCTGAATGAAAGTCATCACCTCAGTTGCATCGGTAACTTCAATCGTTACAGAAGTCACACCGCTACCCGCACCACGCGTTGCAGGAAGAAGCGTTGGTTGCTGACCGCGCATCATACGCTCCAACGTAAAGTCCCATTTGGGTTGCACAACTTGCTGTGCCATTGTTACTGCCGAAAATGCTACTGCGCCGGCAAAAAGTAAAAGTTTCTTCATAGTCTATTTATGGATAACAAAGAACTGATGGCGTCATACGGAAAAATCCCAACGTTTCTTTTCTGTCAGAACCCCGCTTACGCATTCATTTTCAGTTCATAGAGATTTTTAAATTCGAGGTGCAAAGTTACGAATTTCTTAAATATCTACTTCTATGAAGTAGTAAAAAGTTAAAAATTCACCTTCATTAACCCATGTTTACACAGGCTTTTGCGCATTAGAACACGCACTTTGAAAAAAAATGCGTAGTTTTGCGGGTATGAAAAAGATTTTGACGGTCATCACCCTTTTATTGCTGCTTCCCTTAGGCAGTCTCCACGCCGAACGCCTCAGCGAGGTGAGCGCGCGGGAGTTTGCTCACCGCTTTTTTCAACAACACCCTGCCCGAAGCAACAGATTGGGCGAGATTACCCTTACCGCCACTCTCCCCTCGGGATTTGTCTTCACCGCTTCGGATGCTTTTGTCATTGTGGGCGGAAAGAATGAAAGTCCTATTGCTTTGGGGTATGGAGACGCACAAAATGGCGTATCTACAACTCCACAAAACCTGCCTCCTACCCTCACCGCACTTTTGAATCAAGAGTTGGGCGCCACGCAGTCTCAAACAGAACTATTTCTTCAACCAGGCGCACCCACAGGTCCGTTACTCACCACCGTGCGTCACCAAGAAGCGCCCTAC
>CALCUV010000093.1 GCA_937906765.1 uncultured Prevotella sp. | reverse complement strand
CCATAGATTGCAGAATTCGTGCGACCACCGTAAGTCTTTGCCGATGCCACACCGATACCTACGATACCCGGACGTCCCTTAAAGTCGGGATCGCCATGGTGGTCGTAAAGCCAACTCTTCAGAACCTTACGTCCCTTTGCCGTTTGGAGCGTGAAGGGAATGTGTGAGGGCTTGTGAGCACGGTTAAACATAGCTTCGTACCACTTTTCGTAACCGTTCATCCAACCAATGTTGGGGTCGTCCCAGTCATACGAACCATAGATTGCAGAATTCGTGCGACCACCGTAAGTCTTTGCCGAGGGCACACCGATAAACTGAACGAACTCATCCTTACCCGAGTTGCCGTAAGTAAGGTTATAAACGAAGTGAGAGGGCAACTGATTTTCTTCCACATTACCGGGAAGATCGCGGTAAGCATTCAACTCATGCGTGAGCATGTAGCAAATACGTGAAGCGGCACCACACGAACCATTCACCTGATTAAACACAGGGGGGAAATACTTCGTTTCGGCGGCGTTGATGTGGTCAGGCAAGTCCGTACGGTCCTGTACTTCTTGCAAGCCCATCTCACCACCCGAGCGCGTACGCTTAGATGTAGGCATGGGTTCGTCACCCTGCCAATAGATTAACGAATAATCGGGGTTGAAGTTATCTTCATAATCCACCCACTTCGTTCTATCTACCTGCATTACTTGTGCCCCAACCATAACGGGAGTGGCAAGTGCGAGTAAAAGAATCTGTCTTAATTTCATAAGTTATTAGATATTGGGATTTATAGTTTGTTGTCTGTGAACGGTTAATGGGGAAGGGTTAACGGTTAAACTTTAATCGTTCTCCTCCTCGTTCGCAAAATTAGGCATAATTTACGGATTGTTAGTAATGATTCACACTTAATTTCATGATTTACGTAATTTTAGCAGTTTCGGGAGGGAGAACGAAAATAGCGAGATTTGAATCCCTAAAACAAAGCGTAACTTACGAAAAACAATTAGTAACATTGTGCGCCCAGTTTGAGACTAAATTTTGCGAATTTCTTATATTGTTTTCCCGCAAAGCGTTGGAAGATGACGATAGTCCCTATTGCACGGGGTAACTATAGCGACTATAGAAACTATAAACGTCATGGTTCTAAGGGTAACACCTATGTTTTCACCAGTCAGTTCTCATTGCCAAAATGCAAACTAAAACTGGACGCAGTTTCTTACATAGAACTTGCCATTTGACTGGTACGGACGTACGGTTCGTACGCCCATCTTCTACCAAGTAAGTAGCGTGAAATTATTTCGTATTTTAAGGATGCACGGACCGTACGTCCGTACTTGCTGGGTGGGAATCCTTTTGTTCTTATGTTCTTATGTCAAACCCCACTTCTCTTCTGTCAAAATCCACTTTTCTTCTGTCAAAACCCATTTGTACTTCTGTCAACTCCCATTTTTCTTGTGTCAAAACCAAATTGCGTGATGCGTAAAATGAAATTACTTTTTCGCGTTACGAAATCTCAAATTCGGCGTCGAAAGATACTAAGAAAACGCCCTAAGTTAGACTTTGTGAGGGGGTATGACTGCAGACATGCTTGAAATACATGAAAAGTATTTTTTCATTCTCACGCAAAGGCGCAAAGTTTTTAAGGTGTACATGCTACTCCTTTTGCAAAAAGTTCTTTGCGATACTTTGCGACTTTGCGTGAGATAAAATTATATCCTGAATTTTCTTTTACGCAAGGGAAATTGATGTTATTTACCTGCGTTAATACCTATGTTAATGCAAAATAATCTCAGTTTTCAAGAGACCGAATTGTCAGATTTTAGGTTTCATGTTAGAGTGTTTTGCAACTTTTTTGTAAAAAAACAAAAAAAAAATGCAATAAAGTTCGTTAATTATAGGTCTTGTGTTAATTTTGCGGTTGTCATAGAAGCCTGTTGGCGCAATTTATGGAAGAATTGTCTGCTTGTGGCTGCTATGTTCTATTGCAAACAATACACATTTATTTAAATATATTAACAAACTAAAAAAATTAGGCTTATGAAAAAAAATTACACTTTCAAACTTTTTAAGTGTTTGGTGGTTGCTGTAGTGGCATGTTTTGCTTCTGCATTGTATGCGCAGACTCCAAAGTGGGAAAAGATTCACGACTTTCCCGGTACCAATGACTTTTTCATTACCAAGAGTGGTAACATGTTGATGGCCGACCTTTTGTTTGACTGGAATACTTATGCAACCATTGGTGGCATCTACATTTCAAAGGATAAGGGTGAAACATGGACCAAGACCGGTGCGAAGGACTACTGTTACAACTATTTTATTGAAAACGACGAATACATTTTTGCAGCTGCCGGTGCTTGCCGTGTGGCACGTTCAAACGATGGTGGTGAAACATGGGAAATGTTGAGCTACCAGAATCAGGTGGTCGACGTGTTGGGCGAAGAAAATCTGGAATATGCTTTAGCTTATAGCATGGCAATCTACGAGGACAAGTTGTTCGTTGGCGACTTTACAGGCGGCGGTATCGTTTATTCGGCCGACAATGGTGAAACATGGGTGGCTACCGATGTGGAAACTTTGAAGTTTGATCCCGAAGAAGATGGTGGAAAGACAAAAGAACTCCAGGCTGACAAGAAGGACACAAGAGTTGTTGAGAATATTTATAATATGATGGTTTACAACGGCGATTTGTATGCCTTCGGTACTTACTGCGTGTTCAAGTATCTCCCCGAAACAAATTCTTGGGAAACACTTGACATTAACAGTAACT
This sequence comes from uncultured Prevotella sp., assembly GCA_937906765.1. Taxonomy (GTDB): domain Bacteria; phylum Bacteroidota; class Bacteroidia; order Bacteroidales; family Bacteroidaceae; genus Alloprevotella. Next base: position 3,810 of record CALCUV010000093.1, on the reverse strand, counting down.
TCATGGCTGTTGGTGCTATCTATGAAGGCAAGCTCTGCACTGGTCGCAGCGTGCCTAACTTTGATGCCGGTTCACCGTTCGTCGTCACTTTGGACGAAAACGGCGTATGGGGCGAACTTGGCAACAATCCTACTGAAGACTACGACTGCAACATCCGCGCGATGCATTCAGACGGTTCTGCGCTCTACGTTGGTATGCAGACTAAGGGTTTCTACTACACTCAGGATGCTGGCAACATCTGGAAATGTGTGAACGAAGGATTGCCTTACGACGAAGGCGACTTCACTCCAATGAAAATTAAGACCGATGCCGAGTACATCTATTTGGCTGCCTACTCACAGGACAACAACAGCGGCCTCTACCGTCTTGCTAAGAAGGATTTGAATTTGGTGGACGCTATCAGCGACGTTAACGACAATTCGGGCGATGTTAAATTCGATGGTGCGCAATTGAAGTTTGGTGCTTCAACACAGAGCGCAGCGGTTTATGACATGAGCGGACGTCTGGTGCTTCGAGCTGCAGGCAATAATGTCAACGTGAACCATTTGAATTCAGGCGCATATCTCTATAAGGCCGTTCAGAATGGCAAGAGCGTATGTGGCAAGTTTATGAAGAAATAATCAATGGAATATAACGCACAGACCACGACACGGAGGTGAAGTGGTCTGTGAGTTGCTTTAATGGCTTGACGTCATGACAGGCTCAAGGCATTAGGGCTGTTGTAAAAAGTGAAATAATCTTTATGAAATTATATCATTTGAAAAAACAAGCACTTGCTACCGTGCTTTCAACATTCGTGCTGGCTGCTGCTGCACAGGCAGAACTGGAGGTTTCGCTCTCAACCGGCTTTGAAGCTGGAATGCCGGAAGGCTATACTACCCACGACCTGGATGGACGCGAACACCATTTCACAATGGTGCAATTGGGCTTGGCAAACGGCGTGTCGTGGATGTGCATGAAAGAGAGTGGCAAGAGCAATCGCTACGCTGCAAGTACGTCGAAACACAAAATTCAGAGCGGCGTTGAAAATATTGCTGCCAGCAACTGGCTGGTGACACCCCAGGTGCGTATCCTCGCAAGCGATGCTGTGCTCACATGGCGTGCGCAGTCGGTGTGTGAGTCAATCGATGAGGGCGACACCTACGAAGTTTACGTCAGTACAAAAGGCAACCGTCCCGAAGATTTCAAAGGACAGCCTGTATTTAGAATAGAGGGCGAAAGTGTCAATAGCTGGACTGCCCACGAAGTCAAATTAGGGCAGTTTGCCAATCAATACGTTTATATCGCATTTGTCAACAAAAGCCTGCAGCGCGAAATCCTTGCCATCGACGACATTAAAGTGCAGAGCAGCAAGGGCACCATGGACCTCAGTAGCAGTTGGGATAAGTTTATCTACGGCACGCAGACTGCAAAGCTGGGCGGAGCGTTGAAGAACAATGGTGCAGGAGAACTCAGTGCATTCAGCGTGTGTGCTGATGTGGAAGGCGAAGAAGCGCTGCTCGATAGGGCAGTGATTACGGTCAAAGCCTTAGAAGACGAAATCGGGGAAGAGTATGCCGCCCCCTACATGGTAACCAATCGAACCTTCGACCGCTTCGAGGTGGTGCAGAAATGAAGACCTGGAAGGACATCGAAGAACTTGCCACAATTCCCGGCGACACTATCAATTATAAAATATGGGTAGAGTGGGGCGAATGGTTGCCCGACACGTTGAAGGCATACACGCTTCCCATGTTGTTCGACCCCTATCGCCGCATCGTGATAGAAGAAGGTACTGGTATGTGGTGTGGTTATTGCCCGACAGGCATAATTGCCATGGAGCGCATGAAGAAAAAATATCCTGAAGAGTTCATTGGTATTGCCGTGCACTACGACGATGATTTCCACGTGGATGGTTACAGCGATGAAATCAAATTTTCGTCATTCCCCTCCATGTATGTCAATCGTCAGCACATGGTGGCGCCAATGGTGCTTACGTACGAAACTGGGAAATACGATTTCACAATGGGAAGTGGTGGCGTTGAAACTGCCTTCCTTGAAGAACAGGGCGAAGAAACCATTGCAGACATCAGCGTAGTGGTACATCATGAAGCCGACAAGATTATAGCGAAGGCTACAACGCGCTTTGCCATAAACAAGTCGGATTTGGACTATCGCATCGCCTTTGTTGCGGTCGAAGACGGAGTGACAGGACCCTATCAGACCAACTATTATAGCGGCAACACGGACTACACCTTAGATGGCTTTGCTGAATTGCCACAATATATTGCACCATTCGTTTTTGACGACGTGGCACGCAGTATTGCCGGTGAGGTTTATGGCATTCCGGCATCGGTGCCCACTGCTGTTGAAGCCGGAGCATCCTACACTTTTGAGCATAAGTTTGAAGCAAGTGGCATTAGCAATTACAGCAATGTGCGCATTGTGGCAATGCTCATCGATGTGGCTACCGGAGAGATTGTCAATGCTGCACAGACACAAATGTCGACCACAGGAATTGATGCCGTTACAATGGAGCAGGGCAAAACAGCGGTTTACTACGACCTTAGCGGACGTCGCGTGGCACAACCTGCTGCGAAAGGCGTTTATATCCGCAATGGCAAGAAAGTGATGCAATAATCGCCAAACGAAGCGGCAGAGCAGGCTGCGATATTGCCTGCCACAATAGCCTTTATCGTAAATTTGTTCTACAATTCTGAAGGATAATAACAAAAAGACCTATGGGCATTTCGCGTTCCTTCAGGAAATGCTGCGCAAAGCGCCGTTTGCCCACTCATTATATATATTGGGCACACGAGGCTCTGGGCTGTTGTAAGCCCGTCGAAGCATTCGTTATGACATAAACTAAAAAAGGTATCTCCGCCGGGAGATACCTGTTTTAGTAGTAGTGCATAAGTAGCACAAGCCGTTTTTTCCGCACCACTGGGGAGTGATGCGGAGGTGTAAGGAGTATGCGGTTTAGAAGGTGAATACGAAGCGGCCACGGATGCCCCAACGCTTTGTATTGGGGTCGTCAAGATAGTTGAGGCGACGGACATATTCGATGTTAAACACCTTGAAGATGTTGTACAGTCCCACGTAGGCTTCAACGTAAGGGCGCTTGCGGTCCATCGTTGTGGTGATGGGCGTGAAGTTTCCGTTAGTGTCGAAGGTTCCTGGGAAATGGTAGAGGTCGGGACGCCCAGCATTTTCGGCTAACATAGGATTGTTTTTCGACGTAAGGTCTCCCCAGAGGGCGCTAAATCCGAAGTATTCACGTAGTTTGAGGTGCTTGATGAGCGGAATGCGGTTGAGGATTTTCCCGTTGAGTTCCCACGAGCAGAAAAGTGCGGCATAGCGGTCGTTGAGAAACTCCATGTTACGCATGAGACTGAAGGTGTTGTCATCCTTAATGTAGGAGAGGTTTGCCGCCGGCACAATGAGGTAGGGGAAGGGCACTCGGTTCCACTGCGCTCCCACCTTGAGTTGCGTATCAATGCGTCCCCACGAAGGCGTCCAGAAACGCTTGTAGATGCCTGCCTCTGTGAAGTTATAGGTGTAGTCACTGCCCAAAACTCCCTTGATTCCGAAGGAATGCTGTAACGTAAACTTAGGCGCATCATTGTTAGTCGCCACGCGGCGTTGCTTTGTGTTGACCCACTCTACGCCAGGCTGATAAGTCAGTGAGACAGTGGCCTCCGTGGCGCGGAGGTCGTGAACGTGGTGTGCCTTATCGGCAGTGATGTCGCCGGCCTTGATCATCTCATTGAGCTTCATGCCTGCAACAACGCCTGCCAGGTAACGACCCTGATAGATGTGAGCAAAAGCGTT
>CALCUV010000092.1 GCA_937906765.1 uncultured Prevotella sp. | reverse complement strand
ATTGTTCCGACTCGAGTTCTACAAACTTACCTGTGTCATAGAGCTTGCGGAAGAAGTCAGAGGCATGCTTCTTGTGCGTGTCGGAAGTTGTGCGAGAATACACGTCGAAGGAAATGCCGAAATCAGCAAATGAATTCTTGATTAAGTTATGGTAGCGGTCAACCACCTCTTGCACGGTGATGCCTTCCTTTTTCGCACGGATGGTTACGGGAACCCCGTGTTCGTCAGACCCACCGATGAAGAGCACTTCCTCACCCTTCAGGCGAAGATAGCGTACGTAGATGTCGGCAGGCACATACACACCTGCGAGGTGACCAATATGAATACCTCCGTTGGCATAAGGCAAGGCGGAAGTAACCAGTGTTCTTTTAAATTCTTTCATATCGCGATACTTATTATTTACATTTCCTTGCAAAGTTACGTTTTTCGCCTCAATCATCGACACCCAGCGCTGTTTTTCTTTGATTTTACGCCCTTGAAACCGCAAAAACACGCGTTTTTTACAGGTTTAATGGGGTGGGGGATGGACTTCGAAAAAATAAAACCTTTAATAGGAAAAACGAAGTCTTACTTACGGCGCACAAAGAGTAACTTACGGCGCCGAAAGTAAGACTTAAAAACGCTCATTTCCAATGTGCGAATTTATATGTCATTTTCAGCGCATATTTTACGCCCTCAATTTTTGCCTCCTCCTTAAAATTTCCTACTTTTGCACCGTAAAATCTTAAAAAGTGTTATTTCTATGACTCAGAGAAAAGTACGTGTGCGTTTCGCACCCTCACCTACGGGCCCTCTTCATATTGGTGGTGTGCGCACAGCGCTCTATAATTACCTCTTTGCGAAGCAGCATGGAGGCGAATTCGTGTTCCGTATCGAAGATACTGACTCTAACCGCTTCGTTCCCGGCGCGGAAGAATATATCATCGAGGCCTTTGAATGGCTCGGTCTCAAGTTCGACGAAGGCGTAAGCTATGGTGGCAACTACGGTCCCTATCGCCAGTCAGAGCGTCGCGACATTTACAAAAAGTATGTCGATGAACTCTTGGCTAACGGCAAGGCGTACATCGCATTTGACACTCCCGAAGAACTCAATGCGAAGCGCGAGGAAGTAGAAAACTTCCAGTACGACGCAAAGACCCGCCTCAGCATGCGCAACTCTCTTACGCTCGCCGCGGAAGAAGTGGAAGCGCTCATTGCTAAAGGTGAACAGTATGTCGTGCGCTTTAAAATCGAACCCGGTGAAGACGTAGTTGTAAACGACCTTATTCGCGGTCGCGTTGTGATAAACTCTTCTATCCTTGACGATAAGGTGCTTTACAAAAGTGCTGACCAACTTCCCACATACCACCTTGCCAACATTGTTGACGACCACTTGATGCTCATTTCTCACGTCATCCGTGGCGAAGAATGGCTCCCCTCAGCGCCCCTTCACGTGTTGCTCTACAAGGCCTTTGGTTGGGAAGACACAATGCCTGAATTTGCGCATCTTCCCTTGCTACTCAAGCCCGACGGAAAGGGAAAACTCTCGAAGCGCGACGGCGACCGCCTCGGCTTCCCCGTATTCCCCTTGGAATGGCATGCGGCTACGGGTGAAGTAAGTTCGGGTTATCGCGAAAGTGGTTACTTGCCCGAAGCGGTAATTAACTTCCTCGCCCTCCTCGGTTGGAACCCCGGCGATGACCAAGAAATCCTTTCGCTCGAAGATATGGTGCGCCTCTTCGACCTCGCCAAGTGCTCAAAGAGCGGTGCGAAGTTCGACTACGTAAAAGGTCAATGGTTCAACCGCGAATACTTGCAGAAGGCTGACAACCTCACCCTCGCGCCCACACTCGACGCTATCCTCCGCGAGAACGGCATTGAAGTGCCCATCGAACGCGTGGCGCAGGTGGTAGGTATGATGAAGATGAAGAAGATTAACTTTATCAAGGAACTCTGGCCCCTCTGCGACTTCTTCTTTGTGGCTCCCACAAAGTTTGACCTCGAAGATAAGTTCGTACGTAAGAACTGGAAGGAAGGCGCTAAGGCAGAAATGCAACAACTTCGCGCTATCCTTGCCGACCTTGAGGATTTCACCATCGAACCTATGCGTCAGGCGGTAGATAAATGGGTGGAAGAAACAGGAGCTAAGCCTTGGAACGCATGGCGCGTTGTACTCGTGGGCGAAGGTAAGGGTCCTGACATGCACGAACTCTCAGAATTCCTCGGCAAGGAAGAAACGCTCCGCCGCTTTGACTTTGCGTTGGAACAACTTCCCTAAAATTTAGGTTATAAGGATTTCTTTCAGGTTGCTTGGCATTGTAAAAATGTCGCGCCAGCCGCTCTCCCCCTGTTCATAGGGGGAGGGGACCGCGCAAGCGGTGAGGGGGTGCAACAAGCACTGCCTTATTAACAAGAAATCCTTGATTAACGGAACAGCACCCCCTCACCACCTGCGGTGGTCCCGATTGATTTCGCTACGCTCATCTTCCTCCTTCTCGTAAAACATAGTATAAACAAGTTTATCCTCTGTCCTTACTTCGTGCGTCGGTTTCCCCTATGAACAGGGGGAGAGCGCCGTCCGGATGGCTCTCATCTTCAAAGCACATGTACACGCTTATAATCTTCTTCTACTCGCTTGGAGCCCACATAGCGGCGCTCTTTAGCAAGAAGGTGCGCCTTATGATTAAGGGGCAACATGAGACATTTGACAAACTGCGTCGCGAGATTGACTCCACGCAACAATATGTGTGGATTCACGCAGCTTCGCTCGGCGAATTTGAGCAAGGACGCCCTCTTATTGAGCGTATCCGTGCAGAACATCCTCACTTGAAGTTTCTGCTTACTTTCTTCTCGCCCTCGGGCTATGAAGTGCGCAAGAATTACGAAGGTGCCGACGTGATTTGCTACCTTCCTTTTGACACGCCACTTAATGCGCGTCGCTTCGTGCGCTTGGCAAATGTCAAGATGGCGTTCTTCGTGAAGTATGAGTTTTGGCCCAATTACATTGGTGCGCTACATCGTAAGGACATTCCCGTTTACAGTGTGTCGAGTATCTTCCGTCCCGACCAAATCTTCTTCCGTTGGTATGGCAAGGGTTACGCAAAGTGCTTGCGACGTATCACGCATTTCTTCGTGCAGAACGATGCGTCTATCGAACTTCTCAAAACCCTCGGAATCACTGCCGTAACACGGACGGGCGACACGCGTTTTGACCGTGTCCTGGACATTATGAATCAAGCGAAGGACTTACCCATTGTTGAGGCTTTTGCTAAGGGCAAGAAGGTGCTGATTGCGGGTTCTTCTTGGGCGCCCGATGAAGACCTCTTCATCCCTTATTTCAACAAGCGTAAGGATCTCAAATTGGTCATTGCGCCTCACGTGGTCAACGAAGCGCATCTCTCGGAAATCGAGCGTAAATTGGAGCGCCCCACATTGCGTTATTCAAAGGCGACACCCGAACAGGCGGCTCAGGCAGATTGCTTGATTATTGACTGCTACGGCCTGCTTTCAAGCATTTACCGATATGCCACGGTGGCTTACGTAGGTGGCGGTTTCGGAGTGGGAATCCATAACGTGCCTGAGGCAGCTGTGTATGGTTGTCCCGTACTCTTTGGTCCGAACAACAAGAAGTTTAAGGAGGCACAGGACCTCATTGCCTGCCAAGGTTCGTATGAAATTCACAATGCGGCAGACTTCACCGACGTCCTGACGAAGTTACTTACCTATGACGAACTCCTGCGCAGTTCAGGCACAGCGGCTGCCAACTATATCCGTAAGAATGCTGGCGCTCGCGATGCTATTTACAAGGAAATCAGTGATATTTTGAAGTAAAGCACTTCCCCAAAAGGTGAAGCAAGCATACATATCGCCCCGAAGATGGTTATTACCTCCTCGGGGCGATAGTATATATTGCGGGAGCTTCCGAAGTTCCCCTTTATTTGATTAAAATCTTCTCTACAGGTTGTTCCTTCACCTTGTCAAAGGGGTGCACCTGATACTTTACTTTATTGAAGTCAATCTTTCCCAGTTCGATACACCGAATCGTATTGTTGTAGGCCGTTTTGAAATACACTTTGCGGTGCGTAAGGTCAATGGCTGACGTCCAATGCGTAGCGCTGGGAATGTCGGGGGCAGTTCCTAACGGATGTTCGGCGCCTATGGGAAGGTCGAAGTTATTAAGGATGTGGAAACATTGTTTCACCGTGCTGAAAGCGTCGTCTAATTGAGGCGCTGTAGCGCGATAGAAGGCGGCACGCACAAAGCGCGATGGGGGAGTGGCATCTCCTGGCAACCCAAGGAAACCGCTATTGCCGCCCATGGGGAAAAGTTCCTGCCTGCCTAAGATTTGGCGCTGGGCATCTCCGGGAAAGAGGTTCACATAATTGTTCAGATTGGTAAGGTGCCACTGAAAATCAGGCGCATTGGTGAGTACGCCCACCGTGTTTTCATAAAAACGAGGCACACCGTCCATAATTTCAAGCACAACCTGGCGCCCGCTTGCGTCGCCAATTCTCCAATGCACCACCGCCTCATCATCTAATCCCACAATGCGCTGTTCGCCCGACTGAATGGCAGTAATGACTTCATCCACCGTAGCAAACTGGGTGAGCATCCATTGGTTTAGTTGCAGGTTGCCCATAGTTTTCTCGCGCAAGCGTTCTTCAAAGGGTTGGTAACTGCCGTAGTGGGGAAAGAAGAACAGTCCTGTGGACAACCCTTTTTCATTAATACCCTCGGCAATGAATTCTTCGCGCACCACGGAAAGTCCTACGACACCATATTTCGCCACAAACTTCATGCCGTTAGCATCCATGGGCGTAAAGGATTGCAACTCCTCGCCACGAGGAATCACCACATACATCCCCGGCAAATCCATCTGCGCCCCCTCAATGGTGCGCGCTTGAATGTAACTTCCATCCTTGGCAGTAAGCGAAATACCCGTGCAGGCCATTCCGACAATCGCATTGCTCATAGCAACGACTCCTAAAACAATCTTTTTCATAACATGAATTTTTAGACGTTGCAAAGGTATGGCGCGTAAAACGGTTGGTGCTAACAGTTTGTCATAAATAACCTTAACGGGAAGTATAATAAAACTTAAATTCCGCGTCAAGGTTACACGCATCCTTATAAATAACATCCCCCAGCGGAATGTATGGTTCATACTTGTTCCGCTGGGGGATGTTATCTTTAACTGCAATTTATAATATGGAATCTGTTTATCTTTCCGATAAAATTTCCATGGCCTTATCCTTGTTGGAGGAGAAAGTAAATTGCTTCAGAATCTCCTTTGGATTGAAATCCACAATTCGGGGTGCAAGAACTTTTAATGCCTCCAACTTGTCATTTTCAAAGGAAAACAAGGCGAGGAGTTTTGCGCACTGCTTGCTATCAAAGTAACTGCTGATGCAAGCCACCTTGATGACGCCAATCTTCTTGTCACTAAACGAGGCATCCTTCACAACCTCACACATCATCTTGAAGTCCTTGCGATGCATTGCTCTTAGATGACGCTCACCCCTCAATTCTTTCTTGGGATAACGTTCCACTTGTGGACTTTGTTCTGAAGCCATCATTGGCATGGCAAGGGTAAATAAAACGAATAGTGCAATTACTGAGTTCTTTATCATATTTTAGGTTATGAGGTTATAAGGTTATGAGGTAATTAGGTAATAAGGTAATAAGGTAATTAGGTTTTAAGAACCATCCGGAGGCAGTTGTACTCTGTTCTCTGTACTCTGTTCTCTAAAACTTGTACTCTGTTCTCTAAAACTTGTACTCTACTTCCCCACCCGCTTCACTAACTCTTCAAATTGGTCAAGATTGCGTGGGTCGGCATTTACTTCTAAGAGGTGGCCTTCGCGGTCAATGAGGAAATAAGAGGGATAGGAGTTGACTTTCAAGAAGTCTTCGACAGCGCTTTGTTGGTCAGTGGGCAAATTGACATGCCCCACGTTTTCGCCCGTTACGTTGTACTCGTTGATGACATTCTTCCACGAAATTTCGTTAGAGTTATTAGCCATGTAGAGGAAGAACATGTCGTAAGCCTTCATGCGTTCATAAAGTTCCTGACTGTGCTTCATGGCTTCCTTACAAGGACCGCACCAAGTGCCCCACACATCTATCAAGATGATTTTGCCTTTCCAGGGTTCGATAATCTTGCGCAAAATCTGTTCTCCCTCAGTGATGCCTTCCAGATTGTCGGTAGAGAGCAGGTTCGTAGAGTTGGAGAAATCCTTTCGGGATAATGCTTCGTACTTCTCATTCAACGCCAAAACTTGCTGACGGGCAAAGTCCAACTTGATATTTTCATTCAGCCAATCAATTGTCATTTCTGCGAGCGGTTGACGCATATCGTTTATATAATCATACAGTATGTGCGCAGTATAAAAGTCGCGCAAAACGGAACCACACTTTACTTTCTCTGTAACTCTTTGCGCTCTGTCAATTAGGTCTGCTTCTCGCAATTCTGATTGCAAACGTATAAACACCTTATTGACTTGCGCCACCAATTCGCTATTGTTAAAATCCTCCACCAAAACTTTCTTTTCTTCTACCGTGCATCCTTCCACCGCCTTGCGGAGTTGCTCCAATTCTCCTTTGTAGTTCTGAAAAGCCTGACGCTCCGTCTCGCTCAAGGTGATGGTTCCTTTTTGGTCGTGGGTAAGAACCAGATCAATGGCATCCGTTCCTGATAGTTCTTCATCCATGTATTCGAAGTAATCATTGGTAAAGTCATTCATGTCGCAGTAAAGCGTGTAGGGCACACTCCTTCTTGCCCAACATTCAGTGGTCACAAAGTCCATGAAATCCTTGGGCAATTTATAATCCTTAGCATAGAAACGCGTTTGCATTAGATATGCCCCCATATTGGTCGTGTAATAGTTGCGGAGGTAATTGAGATAGCGCGTAGAAAGATGGGGATGCGCCTTCATGCGGAGGTCAAGCAGACTATCAGCATCCTGTTTGTTTTGCTTCATAAAGTCAAGGTATGCCATAACTTTCTCCTCCGCTAAACTGCCGAAAGCAACCTTGCTGTGGTGCACTTCGTAAAAATACCGCTGTACATTGTAATATCCAATTTCCTCAGGGTAAGCCCAAAGTTCGTTTTGCAGTCGGGCATCTTTGCCCATGACCAAGCGCTGACCGGTTTTAACATCGTAAAGAAAGTAATACGTCTCGCCCGGTTCAATCACCGTATTGATATAACTGCGCCCCCAATCAACGTAAACTTGAGTAGTGTTGAGCACGGGCACGGTAATCTTGAAGCGCCCTTCTGAATCAAGCGGAGCGTTGAAAATATCTTCCGTTTCTGTGACAAAATTCATAATTGCCACATCCACATATTTTCTGCCTCCTTCGTTTTGCATCTCGGGCGTCATATTCTTAATCCATCCCACGACGGTTACGCTATCTCCCGAGAGATAATCATTGTCCTTAAAGCAGGTGCGTTCGTCTCGAGTGGGATAGTCAGGGAGATAGGGTGTAGTGATAACTTCGCAAACGATAGGTTTATTCTTTCCAATGCGCACTTTGCGTAGTCCCTTCTTCTGTTTGTTTACAGTGACGAGAAGCGTATCCTTTCCTTCAGCGATGGAGAACTTATGCTTGTCCTTCTTCTCACTGCTTGAAAGCACCTTCCAAGTGCGACAATCGTAAATCACATGGTTTTCAGCAAAACCAATCAGCCATTCCCCCGTCTTCGCATTGCGCCAATACGTGTCAGTAAGGACTTGCGCCTGTGTAGTGAAGGCAAGGAGGGAGAAGAGAAGCGTTGTGAGTATGTGTTTCATTTGTGTAGTTGGTTAGATGGTTATGCCATGCGACTTGATAAGGCGTTGCAAGCGCTCAATTTCTTCGGCTTGCAGTTTCACTTGTTGGCGCAGGGCGTGTAGTTCGTTTTGTTCTTGTTGGCGATAACCAGTGCGTGCGGCGTGCATGCGTTCTTTGATACCGCCTTGGGTTACAAATTCCTGTTGTTTCTTTTCTTGATAAGTCAGCATCATCTTATCCACCATGCGACAGAGGGTAATACCGATGTTTGCCATTTCTTCGTCAGTCCATTGTTCGAAGTAAGGTTCGTAATCCTCCACGCGATTATGGTCGCGACAGTAGGTCATCATTTGCTCAAAGCGTGGATGCCCTTGCGTCCATTTTGTAAGACGGTGTGCAGGTAAATAATCTTCGAAATCCTCCAACAATTCCTGAATGCTTGCGCGAGCTACGTTGAGGAGTTTTATTTCCAACTCCATGGAAGTTACGCCATCAGCAGAACCCTCCACTATGTTCTGCTTTCCCGAACGTGCTGCTTGCACCATCTGGTCCACCGTGCGGTCACCATAAGCAGGAAGGAAGCGGCGGGTGAAAGCATAGGTGAGTTGGTAAAGCACCTCCGCCTTTTGATAGAACCACAGATTCTTCCAGTTAGTTTGCTTGCGCAGAAAGACGGGGGTGGATGGAGTTTTCATAGTTGTTGTTTTTTAGAGGGTGGATAATTGGGAAAGGGCTAGATTTTCTAGTGGCTCTAGATTTTCTAAATGCTCTAGATATTCTAGAGACTCTAGATATTCTAGAACTTCTAGACTAAGTTGCATTAACTCTTGCAAATATAGCAAGTTTTTGATGCATTGCCAAAAACTTCTACTCTTTCGCAATAATCTCCGCAGGGTTCTGCCTCATCACCGTGCGTACGTGGAGGAAGACAACGAGGAGGATGACGAGCGAAGTAAGAATGATGCTGAGGAGGATGGGCATGACGGGAGAGATGAGGTGGGGAGGAATGAATTGTTGCCTACCCCAGTCTTGTAAAATTTGGTTGAAGAGTATGCCTGCGGGGATTGTAATGACGCTTGCCACTCCGATAAGCCAGAGGTAAAGGCGACCGAAGAGCAGGGCAATATCCCCTCGCTTGGCGCCGTGAATCTTGCGTAGCGCTACTTCCTTTTGGCGTGAGCGGGTGTCAAGGGCAATAGTGCTCCAAATTCCCATAAAGCAGATTAAGGCGCAGATGGCGGAGAGTATCCATGCACCGCGTTGCAGGTTGAGGAGTGCTTGGAGTTCCTCGGTATGTGTGTCGCGCAGGTTGAGTACGGTTTCTCGCAAGGGAAGCGGATTGATGCGGCGCATTACCTCTTTCATTTCCTGCATCACTTCTTGGTACTCACCCTCTTCGGGTTCAATGATAAATTGGCCAAAAACTCCGTAGGGATTTTGACGGAAGATGGCAAGGTCATGAGAAAAGAAGTGTTGGTGATTGTAAGGCAGCGTGGCATACGTACCGCCAATAGGCCATACTTCATAAACGTCGTACCCTGAGAGGTGAAGACTGAGCGTTCCGTTTTTGATTACTCCTAAGGAGTCAAACGCAGTGTAGAGCGCCTCGTTGAGCACGATGCATTCTTTTCGTTGGTCCTCGGGCACGAACCATTTGATGGGGCGTTGCCAAAAGTCGAAGAAGGCGGTGTCGGTCAGGAAGTAGGTCTCGAAATGAGTAGTACCAAGCGCCTCTTTAGCACCAGGCGTTTCTCTAGTCTCTTTGAACGACATGCCCATCCTGGAATGTTCGATGGCACGCTTGATTCCCTTGCGGGGGGTCTGCAAGTATTCTTTCAGCGCCACAAAGTCGTTGGCGTTGTAGGGGTTTATGGCAAGGCATTCCTGATAGTGGTCGTCATTTTCAGGAATGTTATTTTGGTCTTTTACCAACCCTATGAACTGCGTGAATGCCAGTGCGCCCGAAAGGAATACAAGGCTCACCACCAACTGAATGCCGAGCATCGTATTGCGCAAGGAGTGCCCCGCATTGCGGTGTAATCCTGCCGCCAAGTTGGTGTTTGACTTGCGGATGCGACGGAGTGCCACCCACACGATAAAGGCGCTCAGCAAAGCCACGCTGCAGAAGACCAGTAGAATCGTAGCGTTCTGACCATACACCACCCAGCCAAGGTCGTCAAACATTGTCTTGAAGTGCAGTTCCACAAAGTTGACCAACCAACTCATCAACACCAAAGCCACTGCCAATGCGAGGGCAAGAACAAGAGACACCTCCGTCAGGAAGAGTCCATACAAACTCCACTTTGAAGCACCGTGCACCATGCGGAGCATAACCTCGCGTCGGCGCATCTGGAAGAGTTGCAACTGCATCTTGAGGAAACCCACAAGGGCTGCCAGCAGTAC
>CALCUV010000091.1 GCA_937906765.1 uncultured Prevotella sp. | reverse complement strand
CCCGCAAACATCGGCGGAGTGCAGTTTGAAGAAGGCGACCCCGCCATCCTCGGCGGTATGTTTGCCGTATGGAACGACCACCACGGTAATGGTATTTCTACTTACGATGTGCACCACCGCACCTTCCCCGCGCTTCAGACACTCGCCGTGAAGTGTTGGTCAGCAAGCAAGACTTCTCTTCCCTATGCTGAATGGTCGGCAAAGAGCGCAGGTTTGAGCGAAGCTCCTGGTGTAAACTGGTTGGGTCGCTTGGGTGACGCTAAGAATTCACTTGTTGCAGAAATTGCTGAAGTAAAGGCCGGCGAAACGCTTCCTTATGAAGAAATCGGTTATGACTATACCGTATCTTTCAAGGTGACAGGTGCTAAGGAAGAGAAGGGTACAAAGCTCTTCTCATCTGCTTACACAAACTTCTACCTCTCTGATCCCAAGGAAGGCAAGCTCGGTTTCGAGCGCGATGGTTACCTCAATACCTTTAACTATCGCATTCCTGAAGGTCAAACCGTAGAACTCACCATTCAGGGTAATAATAAGATGACGCGCCTCCTCGTTAACGGTCAAGTGAAGGAAGAACTCGGTGTGAAACCTCTCTACGTGATTAACGACCATCGCAAGGCGAACTACATCTCATGCCCCAACATGAAGAATGTAGAGCTTTACAATACGGATGGCGATAAGATTTACTACCAGCGCACCCTCGTGTTCCCCCTCCGCAAGGCTGGCGACTTCAAGAGCGTTGTGAAGGAACTTAAGATTTGGAATTACGTGAAGTAATAAAAGCATGTCTCGACATTATCGAACATATCTAACAGAAACTTTCTCCTTAGTTGCACAGAGGAGAAAGTTTTTGTGTTTCATCCTCGCTTCAATCTTTGCGATTACTACATCAGCTCAATCAGCATATCATAAATATATTGAGACGTATGCAGATATGGCTGTAGAGCAAATGCGCAAGTATAAAATCCCCGCCAGCATCACCCTTGCACAAGGACTACTTGAGAGTGGGGCAGGGCAGAGCACATTGGCACTTAAGGCCAACAACCACTTCGGCATAAAGAAGGGCATGAATTGGAAAGGTCCTACGGTGAAACATGATGACGACGAACGCAATGAACGTTTCCGTAAGTACAAATCCGTGCGCGAGTCTTACGAAGACCACTCTCGTTTCCTTGTGTCTGGCAGTCGTTATGCCTTTCTTTTCGACCTCCCGATGGATGATTATAAAGGGTGGGCACATGGTTTAAAGAAGGCGGGGTATGCTACTAATCCACGCTATGCCCAGTCGCTCATTTCCATCATTGAGCGCTACCAATTATATCACTACGACACAGAAAATGGCAATGCTGATATGTGGCGTTACACCATTCGGAAGTGTAATAAGCGGTATTACATCATTGCGCAAGAGGGTGACACCTATGAAAGTCTGGCCAAAACTTTCGGGGTAAGCAAGCGTAAATTGCGCAAGTATAATGAAGTGCCCAAGCGTCATCAGCCTAAGGCGGGCGATATTATTTACCTCCAGAAGAAGCGTAAGAAAGCAGATAAGTCATTGAAGGGACATACGCATATTGTGAATTCAGGCGAGTCATTACACAAAATTTCTCAGATGTATGGTGTAAGGGTGAAGACACTTTATGATATTAATGAATTGACTGAAGATTATTCCCCCAGCGTGGGCGATGCTTTGCGTATCCGCTGATGGCGTTTGTACGTGATGTGCATTTTGATATCGGTAGTGTTATTTCAACAAGTCATTTTTGAAAGTGGAGACAACCTCGTGTGTGTAGGTTCTCTCCGCTTTTTTTGTGGTTTGTCTGTGAGATGGAGCATTTAAAGGGGGAAGGGCGAATGTTGAAGTGGGAGAAAAGGAAGTGGAGGTTGTGTGCCGATTGTCCGTTAGTAGTATTTCAAATGCAAAGATACAACATCCGCAAAGCGGTTTGTCATTTATTGTCATTTAGCATCGTGAAAATGCAAGAAAAAGATTGCGTAGAGTATTATAGATTAACATCTTACACACCTTAAAAACTTTTAAGAAAAATGACACTATATGTTAGTTTATGCAGGTGAAAATTAAGAAAAGTAGGCGGTGTCTTGTACTGAAATACACTACCCAATGCTTCGATGCAACTCATACATTCGTAATGCACTCGGAGACATTATAGATGTTTAATCCTCTGATGATACTTGTTAAAATACATTCGGGACAATTACTACATTATTGCGAAAAAGTATTGTCACATGTCACGTGTCACGCTTTAATTAATAAATCAATGATGCGTAATTAGAAGTGACTTACGGAAAACTAATAGTAACAAATTTCATTTTAAGTCTCAATGTTTTATTAGCATATCGGATTAATTTTTGTCGGAAATAAGTTAGAATACTTTATATTCCCCATCATTTCAGGCTTCAAAGTTGAAAAACACAACTAAACAAATAAATTTTATGCGATTACTGGAGAAAAAGATAGTAAACTATTTGCCATATTACAAGAAATTTGTACTTTTGCACGCCGATTATTATCAAGGAGCGGTAAAACGCTTCACTCTGCGTGTTAATAGCTTGCCTGACGGCCAAGGGTAAGTGGTTAGGGAATCGCAGTAATGATAAACCAATTAGTAGTTATAAAAAACTTTTAAATTAATGAACACTTTAAGTTACAAGACCATTTCTGCTAACGCAGCAACAGTAAACAAAGAGTGGGTCATCGTTGACGCAAAGGATCAGGTGCTCGGTCGCCTCGGTACAAAGGTGGCTAAGTTGCTCCGTGGTAAGTACAAGCCCAACTTCACTCCTCACGTGGATTGTGGTGACAACGTAATCATCATCAATGCCGATAAGATCGTTCTTACTGGTAAGAAGATGACAGATCGTATCTACTACACTTACACTGGTTATCCCGGTGGTCAGCGTGAACACACTCCCGCTAGCATTCTCGCTAAGAAGGATGGTGCAGATCGTCTCCTCCGTCGTGTTGTTAAGGGCATGCTTCCCAAGAATCGTCTCGGTGCTAAGCTTCTTTCAAACCTCTACGTTTATGAAGGAACTGAACACAAGCACGAAGCACAGAGCCCCAAGGCAATTGATATTAACTCACTCAAATAAGATTAGCAGCAATGGAAATGATTAACGCACTTGGTCGCCGTAAGAGCGCCGTTGCTCGTATCTTCGTAACAGAAGGTACTGGTAAGATCACTATCAACAAGCGTGACCTTACTGAATATTTCCCTTCATCAATTCTTCAGTTCGTTGTTAAGCAGCCCCTTACTTTGCTCGGCGCAACTGAAAAATATGATATCAAGGTAAACCTTAACGGTGGTGGCTTTACAGGTCAGAGTCAGGCACTCCGTCTTGCTATTGCTCGCGCACTCGTAAAAATCAATGCAGATGACAAGAAGGCACTTCGTGCTGAAGGCTTCATGACTCGCGACGCTCGCGAAGTTGAACGTAAGAAACCCGGTCAGCCCAAGGCTCGTCGTAGATTCCAGTTCAGTAAACGTTAATATTCGGTCTCGAAATATACGTTTAGTATCTAAACCACTCGGGACTTCACCGTTCTATTGGTGGGCTACCCGGGAGGTTGGTTAAAGGATTTAATTAAAAAGAAGGTAAACGAATTAAAAATTAAACAAAATGTCTAGAATTACATTTGACACACTACTTGAGGCCGGTGCACATTTCGGTCACTTGAAACGTAAATGGAACCCCGCAATGGCTCCTTATATCTTCATGGAGCGCAATGGTATCCACATTATAGATCTGCATAAGACAGCTGCTATGACTGAGACAGCTGCCGAGGCTTTGAAGCAGATTGCAAAGAGCGGCAAGAAGGTTCTTTTCGTTTCTACAAAGAAGCAGTTGAAGGAGATTGTTGCCGAGAAGGCACAGTCGGTAGCTATGCCATACGTTATCGAGCGTTGGCCGGGCGGTATGTTGACAAACTTCCCTACAATCCGTAAGGCTGTAAAGAAGATGGCAACTATCGACAAGCTCACACAGGACGGTACATATTCTAACCTTTCAAAGCGTGAGATTCTTCAGATTTCACGTCAGCGTGCAAAGCTCGACAAGAACCTCGGTTCTATCGCCGACCTTACACGTCTTCCATCAGCAATATTTGTTGTTGACGTAATGAAGGAGCACATCGCAGTACACGAGGCTAACCGTCTTGGTATTCCAGTATTCGCAATCGTTGATACCAACTCTAATCCTAACGATATCGATTTCGTAATCCCTGCAAACGACGATGCAACAAAGTCGGTAGAGGTTATTCTCGACGCTTGTTGTGCAGCTATCGCTGAGGGTCTTGAGGAGCGTAAGGTTGAGAAGGTTGACGCTGCTGAGGCTGAGGGCGATGAGGAGAATGCAGAGGCAAAGAAGGCTCCGCGCCGTCGTACAACAAGAGCTCGTGCTGCAAAGGCAGAGGAGGCTCCTGAGACACCTGCAGCTGAGTAATCCAATAATTAT
>CALCUV010000090.1 GCA_937906765.1 uncultured Prevotella sp. | reverse complement strand
TAGGGCACCGGGTCCAGAAGTTCCACCCGGTTAACGCCCTTCTCCATCTCGCCCCAACAAAAGAAGACCGCTCACGCATTCTCTTCATCCGCGCTTCGGCGCTCATAGGTTTGCGACTGAACCAGGAAGCTCGCAAAGATTTAGAAACCCTTTGCCTTCTCGACCCCAAGAATGAGAATGCCCCCATCATGCTTGCCTTATCGCTCCACGAAGAAGGGCGCTCGCAAGAAGCCATTGAGCGACTCACGCTCCACCTTGGCATCAACAAGGAAAATACTGACGCTCTCGCCCTGCGCGCTTCGATTTACGGGGCGCTCAACCTTCATGATTTGGCGCTTTTAGATTATGACGAAGCCATCCGACTGACTCCGGAAAGCGCAGACCTCTACCTGGAGCGCGCACAATGCCTTGAGCGACTCGGGAAACGCTCGCTTGCCGAAAAAGACCGCTTGAAGGCACGCACCTTACGCCGACAATAACGTGTCGGTCACAAGGGGCAAAAACAAAGCCTCTCTTTCCAAAAATACTTTGTAACTTTGGACAAACAATTTGAGGAATAAGGGCCCTTATTTGAGGGTTTGTTTCGCGCCCAAATCAAAGTCGCTTCACACTCGAACAAACAATTCATAACCTGACTATTACGTGAACCACATATTTTCATTCATACGCCTCTGTTGCAGCTTCTTGCTCTTGTGTTGCTGTTTAAATCTTTCCGCCACGCCTCGTGAATATCGCGCCGTGTGGCTTACGACGTATTTAAACCTTGACTGGCCCAAGAAACCGGCAACAACTCCTGAGGGAGCGGAACGCCAAAAGGAAGAACTCCGACAGATGCTCGACCAATACGTAGCGGCAAACATCAATACCGTTTTCGTGCAGGCGCGCATGCGTTCTTCAACGGCTTACAAGTCACAATACGAACCCTGGGACGAAGCTTTTACGGGCACTCCGGGAAAGGCACCACTCTATGACCCTTTGGCGTTTGCCATTGAGGAATGCCACAAGCGCGGGTTGGAATGTCATGCGTGGGTTGTCTCGTTCCCCATCTGCAAAGTGCCTACAGAGAAGAAGTTGGGCAAACGTGCGCTCCCGCACAAGCGTCCGGAATTGTGCCAACGCTGTGATGATTTGTGGATGTTGGACCCTGGTGTTCCGGGTACGGCAGATTATTTGGCCACCATCTGTAAGGAAATCGCGGAAAACTATGACGTTGACGGCATTCACCTTGACTATATCCGCTATCCCGAAAAGGCGATTCGCTTTAACGATGCGAAGACCTACAAGAAGTATGGCAACAAGCGCAACAAGGCAGCGTGGCGCAGGGCGAACGTAACGCGTTGTGTGGAAAAGATTCATGCCGCCGTCAAGTCGGTGCGCCCGTGGGTGAAACTCTCATGCGCTCCCATTGGGAAATATAAGGACCTGCCCCGACAGAGTAGTTACGGATGGAATGCCTATTCGGCGGTCAATCAAGAGGCGCAAGATTGGTTGCAGCATGTGTATATCCTGTTACCGAAGGTATGCAGGTTTATACAAATACTCCGAAGGTATTGGAGTACAGAAAGAAAACATTAGAGCTTATTTTATCAGATCATGATAAGAAATGTCTCTCTTGCGTACGTAGCGGAAAGTGTGAATTGCAGAAATTATGTAAAGACTACGGCGTAGAAGATGAGAACAAATATGCAGGTGTTA
>CALCUV010000089.1 GCA_937906765.1 uncultured Prevotella sp. | reverse complement strand
GCTTGAAAAGTTGCTCCTTGGTGCGGAAATAGTAGTGTAACATCGCGTGCGTTACGCCCGCCGCCTGCGCTATCGAGGTGGTACGGGCACCATCATAACCCCTGGTCAAGAACTCCTGCTCCGCCGCCGCAAGTATCTGTTGCTCTTTGCTTTGTTTCTCTTGATTATCCATACATTTAAATTTTAACAAATATATCTAACAATATTGTTAGCACAAAACTAAGAATAAATTCTCACTTCACAAAATAAATAAGAGTAAAGAAATCTGATTGATTAGTAAACCGAAGAATGTAAACTAACAATAAACGATTGCAAAATGGGCATATATAGCTTATACTTCAATTGTAATTACTATCAACGTTAACTTCAACTTGCAATAAGTTTGTTTTCACCATTACAGTCTATATATCCAAAACGGACTAAACTTTTTTCGCAAATGCAACATAAAATATGCAGACGAAAAAAGAATTTATAGCAACCTCTCTTTTCGTCTGCTTTTATTTTTGTACCTTTGTTGCATCAGAGTTGTCACATTGTAGCATAATGATGAAGAACTCAGAAATACGAACGGTCGCTATCTCGTTACCCAATTTTCAAGCAATCCGAATAACCGTTTAATTCTAAGATAATTGCAAATTCTGCGATTTTTTTAACATAAAAAAATCCCCAAAGATAAGGGGATTTAAGTGATTCGGTTGTTTGTTTTATTGTATAATAAACAGGTGCTATTTGTTGTTTATTAATAATTTATATTGTCCTTTACCTTTGCTGAATCTGCCGTACTCAATACATTTCTTTGGGCAGATGTGATAGCATGCTAAGCAATTTGCACAATTCTTACCCCAATGCGGAAGTTTGTTTTCGAGTGTGATATTTTGCATAGGGCAAATGTTTTTACACCGTCCGCATCCGATACATTTCTCTGTCGAACGGAAGAGACGGACACCAGCGAAGAATCGATAGAATAAAGGTCGGAGGATAAAACTTTTGGTCCATGGAAAGGGACCCGGTTTTACTTCTTCAACAGTTTCATTCTGAAGGATGAATTCGGCAATTCGTGGAAGTTTCTTGATAGATTGCTCAATTTTGCTTCTCTCAACCTCTTCTGAGTTGATGTCGAATCCAGGAAGTCCGATATAAGAATCGGGCATTATTAAAGAAAATGCCGCTGAAAGGTGGAGACCATTTTTCTTGAGAATTTCAGCAATAATGTTATGCGTTTTGCCAATGTCATCTCCACACGTACACACCATGTATATATATGGAGAGGGATGGGTGATGAGTATGGAAAGTCGGTTACTTAAGAATTCTTCCATTACAATGGGCGCACTCCATGCGTGGACGGGGAAGAATAATCCGATGCGCTCATCGTTAGTCGGTGAAATCTCTTTTTCTGTAATTGAAACGTGAGTGTCGTTCGTGAGTGTCGCAATGTGTTTTGCGATGTATCGACTATTGCCTGTTCCTGAGAAATAAAAAATCATACAAGATTGGCGGTGTGGAATGTGAAACAATCCTTGAAAACTTCTTCGTAATCCATCGGGGCGCTTTTGAAAATACCAAACACAGTACTTCCACTTCCGCTCATTGCGGCATAAATTGCCCCCATGTCATAGAGGGTTTCTTTAATAGCTGCGATGCGTGGATGATTGGTAAAAACACTTCGCTCGAAATCATTAACAATGGTGGAGCGCCACGTTTCGATGGGTGCTTTTATTGCTTGAAGTAAATCGTGTTCGGGAATCTGAGGCTTGACTCCAGCATAGGCTTCTTTTGTAGAAACAAAGTCGTCTGGTTTAACCAATAAAAGGTGATACCCCTTGAGGGAGAGGTTAATGGGTGTAAGTTGGTCGCCAATGCCTGTGGCAAAGGCGGGTTGCTCACGCACAAAGAAAGCGCAATCGGCACCATAGGGTGCAATGCGACGCTCCATCTCATCGTCAGTAAACCCGAGCGAAAATTCCTCGTTGAGCATCTTAATCATATAGGCGGCATTACAACTTCCGCCTCCAAGTCCAGCGCCTGTAGGGATGCGCTTGTAGAGGTGGATGTCAATGGGAGGAAGGTTGAACTCCTTCTTTAAATCGTTGTAAACACGCACGATAAGATTGCTCTCAGGGTTACCCTCGATTTTGTTACCAGATAGCAAAAGTCGATAAGGTTCATCCTTTTCACTGATTCGTTGAATTTCAAGATTGTCGTGAAGTGGGATGGGGTAGAAGATAGTTGCTAAGTCATGATAACCGTCCTCACGTTTGCGAAGAATGTTAAGACCTATATTAATTTTACAATTAGGAAATTGAAGCATATATGGGGAAAGTTTTAAAGTTTTGAGGTAATGAGATTGTAAGTTTTTCAGGTTTGATGTATACAATAAGTAAGAGATGTTTCTGCAAATTTATATAAAAATGTGTATTAACGACAGAAAATTAGAGCGCAAAATAGGGAATCTCAAAAAATAATATTAATTTTGCGTCCGCAAATATTATAAACTTTCCATAAACAAAAACTAAAATGAATATTACTTTTGAGAAGACAGGTAATGTAACTGGTGTACTTACTCTTAATATTGAGAAGGCTGATTACGAAGCAAACGTAAAGAAGGGTCTTCAGACAGCACAGAAGAAGGTGCAGATGCCCGGTTTCCGTCCTGGTCACGTACCTGCTGGTATGGTTAAGAAGATGTACGGCACTCAGATCAAGGCTGAAGAAGTACAGAAGTTGATCAGCGAAAAGCTTTATGCTTACATCCAGGAAAACAACCTCGACGTGCTTGGCGAACCCATCGCTCACGATGATCAGGTAGATATCGAAAAGGATGACAACTTCGTACTCCACTTCGACCTCGGTCTTTCACCCGAAATGAACGTAGAACTCTCTTCTAACGACACAGTTGATTACTACGATATCAACGTAACCGAAGAAATGGTTGACGCTCAGGTGAAGCGCATGGCACAGCAGGCTGGTCACCCCGAAAACGTTCAGACTTATGAAGAACGTGACATCCTTCGTGGTATCCTCGCTCAGCTCGACGAAAACGGTCAGCCCGTTGAAGGCGGTATCGTAGTTGAAAGCGCAAGCCTCATGCCCACTTACTTTAAGAACGACGAGCAGAAGGCGCTCTTCAACGGTGCTAAGGTAAACGATATCCTCGTTATCAACCCCTCAAAGGCATACGAAGGCAACGAAGCAGAAGTTTCTTCTCTCTTGAAGGTAAAGAAGGAAGAAGTAGCTCAGTACACTGGCGACTTTAGCTTCCAGGTTAACGAAATCAGCCGTTTCGTACCCGCTGAAATCAACCAGGAATTCTTCAACGCTGTATTTGGCGAAGGTGCTGTAGAAGGCGAAGAAGCATTCCGTGCAAAGGTGAAGGAAGGCATCCAGGCACAACACGTGTTGGATTCTGACTATAAGTTCCTCCTCGATCTCCGCGCTTATTGCGAAGCTAAGGTGGGTGAAGTAGAATTCCCCAACGAAGTCCTCAAGAAGGTAATGCTCAACAACAATAAGGAAAAGGGCGAAGCATATGTAGAAGAACACTTCGACGCTTCTATCAACGAACTCAAGTGGCACCTCATCAAGGAAAAGCTCGTTAAGGCAAACGATATCAAGCTCGAACAAGCAGACGTGAAGGCTGCAGCTGTTGAAGCTGCTCGCATGCAGTTTGCTCAGTACGGCATGAATAACGTTCCCGTTGAGTACCTCGAAAACTACGCTGAAGAAATGCTCAAGAACAAGCAGCAGGCACAGTCACTCATCGAACGCAGCATTGAAACAAAGCTCGTTGCAGCGTTGAAGAACGTGCTCAACTTGAACCACAAGGCTGTTTCTGCAGAAGAGTTCGGTAAGTTGTTTGAAAACTAATATTATCTAACCCATTATGAGGAGTTGGGAGTGCAGGAGTTAATATACAAAATGACTTAACACCTGACTGCCAACTCCTTTTTTCTCCAATCTTAAAGTTATGAACATGAACGACTTTTACAAATACGCTACCAAGCACGTAGGTATTAACTCTATGGTGCTTGACGATGTGATGAAGGTGCAAAATCAGTACCTCAACCCCTACATTCTCGAAGAACGTCAACTCAACGTGACCCAGATGGACGTCTTCTCGCGCCTCATGATGGACCGCATTATTTTCCTCGGCACAGCGATTGACGATTATACGGCGAATACGCTTCAGGCGCAACTTCTCTACCTTGATTCTTGCGATCCAGGTAAGGACATCTCTATTTACATCAACTCTCCTGGTGGTTCAGTTTATGCCGGTTTGGGTATTTACGACACCGTGCAGTTTATCTCTTCAGACGTTGCTACGATTTGTACGGGTATGGCTGCTTCTATGGCTGCCGTTCTCCTCGTTAGCGGACAGGAAGGTAAGCGCTCGGCATTGACTCACTCACGCGTGATGATACATCAGCCTCTTGGCGGTGCACAAGGTCAGGCGAGTGATATTGAAATTACGGCACGCGAAATTCTTAAACTTAAGAAGGAACTTTACACCATCATCGCTGACCACTCACACACAGATTTCGACAAGGTGTGGCAGGATTCTGACCGCGACTATTGGATGACTGCGACAGAGGCGAAGGAATATGGTATGATCGATAAGGTGTTGCTTAGAAAGTAATCCACTATGAAGAAACAGAAGCGACAATGCGACTTTTGTGGTCGCCCAGAGTCGGAAGTGGGATTGCTAATTCAAGGTTTAAACGGTGCCATTTGTAATGATTGCATCCGTATGGCATCTGAAATCTTGGATGGAGTTCCCGGAAAGGGTGCCAAACGCAATGCTCCCACCAAGGAGTTGAAGACGCTCCCCAAACCTGCTGAGATAAAGGAATACCTTGATCAATACGTTATCGGGCAGGATGATGCCAAGCGTTACCTCGCAGTCTCTGTCTACAATCACTACAAGCGCATTAGTCAGACAACTGATGATGACGGTGTGGAGATTGAAAAGTCAAACATCATTATGGTGGGTTCCACGGGTACGGGGAAGACACTTCTTGCACGTACCATTGCCAAACTCCTTGACGTGCCCTTCACCATTGTTGATGCCACAGTCTTTACCGAAGCTGGTTATGTAGGTGAAGATGTTGAAAGCATCCTTTCGCGCCTCCTTCAAGTGTCGGATTATAATGTGGCAGAAGCAGAGCGCGGAATTATCTTCATTGATGAGATTGACAAGATTGCCCGAAAGAGCGATAATCCCAGCATCACCCGCGACGTGAGTGGTGAAGGCGTACAGCAGGCAATGCTCAAACTCCTCGAAGGTTCCATCGTTAATGTTCCACCAAAGGGTGGACGTAAGCATCCCGACCAGGATTATGTGAAGGTAGATACGCGCAACATCCTCTTTATTTGTGGTGGTGCATTCGATGGTATTGAGAAGAAAATTGCTCAGCGCATGAACACTCACACGGTGGGTTTTGATTCCGTGCAGAACGTGCGCAAACTCGACCCTTCAAACCTCATGCAATACATCCGCCCGCAGGACTTGAAGAGTTTCGGACTTATTCCCGAAGTTATTGGGCGCCTGCCTGTGCTCACTTACCTTAATCCTTTGGATAAAGAGGCATTGCGCAACATTCTTACGCAGCCGAAGAACTCCATTGTTAAGCAGTACACTAAACTCTTTGAAATGGACGGTGTGAAGCTCGAAATACATCCCGAAGTTTATGACTATGTGGTAGATAAAGCCTTGGAGTATAAACTTGGCGCACGCGGACTCCGCTC
>CALCUV010000088.1 GCA_937906765.1 uncultured Prevotella sp. | reverse complement strand
CTTCACAAAGAAAGTGACGCAGCAATATCCTGAGAACCGTAAGGAGTTGCAGATGTTCGACCGTTTCCGTGGTGCACTCGTTATGCCCCACAACGAAGCCAACGAACACAAGTGCATCGGTTGCGGACTCTGCCAAATGGCATGTCCCAATGGTTCGATTAAGGTGACCAGCGAATTTTACGAAACAGAAGACGGTAAGAAGAAAAAGCGTCTTGTGAAGTATGAGTACGACCTCGGTTGCTGTATGTTCTGCATGCTCTGCACACGCGCTTGTCCCCAGGATGCTATTGAATTTGACCAAAGTTATGAAAACGCCGTGTTCGACCGTTCTAAGCTCGTCCAAGTGTTGAACAAAGAAGGTAGTAAGGTGGCGGAAAAGTAAATTGGGTTGAGGTTTTAAGGTTATGAGGTTTTGAGGTCTTAAGGACCATGCGGAATTAATTTACCAGCAAGTCCTTGACCTTAAAAACCTTAGAGGTTCTAAAGACCTTATAACCTTATAACCTAATAACCTAATAAGCGAAGCGCCCTTAAAACCTAAAATTAATTAGTTATGGATTCACACAATATAATGTTCGTTATCCTTGCGGTAATCATCCTGCTCTCCTCCATTGCAACGGTAGTGAGCAAGAGTATTATCCGTGCGGCAACTTACCTGCTCTTTGTTTTGCTTGGCACAGCGGGTTTGTATTTCTTAATGGGATACACCTTCCTGGGTTCCGTGCAGATTATGGTATATGCAGGTGGTATCATCGTGCTTTACGTATTCTCAATACTCTTGACCAGCGGTCAGCAGGAAAAACTCAACCGAGTATTTCTCATGAAGAAGATTGCCGTAGGTATGTCTTGCCTTGCCGGCCTTGCCGTGTTCATTGCAATGTTCTTCAAGCAACAGTTCTTGGCAACCGCACTTTCTGCGCCCAGCGAATCAGATGCTTCCTTCCTCAGCATTGAGGAAATTGGTAAGCAGATGCTCTCAACAGGCGAAGGCGGTTTCTTGCTTCCCTTCGAAGCTGTGAGTATCTTATTACTTGCCTGCATCGTTGGCGGATTGATAATTGCCCGTAAACGCTAATACTACGACTATGATTCAGTTAGAATATCTCCTCATCATCTCGGCAGTAATGCTGTTTGCCGGCATCTACGGTTTCTTCACGAGAAAGAGCACCCTCGCGATGTTGCTTTCTATAGAACTGATGCTCAACGCTGCCGACATCAACTTTGCGGTGTTCAATCGCATGCTTTTCCCCGAGGGGCATGAAGGATACTTTTTTGCTATCTTCGGCATTGCCATTGCTGCTGCGGAAAGCGCTATTGCCATCGCCATTATGATTAATATTTATCGAATGCTCAAAAACATCTCTGTGGATGAGTTGAAGAAAATGAAATGGTAAGCCACTATGGAATATACATTGTTCATACTCCTTTTGCCCCTCTGCTCCTTCTTACTGCTCGGACTTCTCGATAGTAAGATTAGCAAGACGGTGGCCGGCATTATCGGCACAATGAGTTTGGGAGCAGTAACTCTCCTCTCTTATTTCACAGCCTTCGAATACTTCACCGCAGACCGCGTAAACGGAGTGTTCGAGAAAGTAATGCCTTACAACATTACTTGGTTGCCCCTTGGCGACTTGCACTTTGATATGGGTATCTTGCTCGACCCCATTTCGGTGATGATGCTGATTGTCATCTCTACGGTGTCGCTCATGGTACACATCTACTCTTTTGGCTACATGAAGGGCGAACGCGGTTTCCAGCGTTACTACGCCTTCTTGAGTCTCTTCACCATGTCTATGCTCGGCTTGGTTGTTGCCACCAACATCTTCCAGATGTACTTATTCTGGGAACTTGTAGGGGTATCTTCTTACCTCCTCATCGGTTTCTACTACACCACTCCCGCAGCGATTGCCGCTTCTAAGAAGGCGTTCATCGTAACGCGCTTTGCCGACATGTTCTTCCTCGTGGGTATCCTTATTTATGGTTACTACTGCAAGTCGTTCGGTTTTGACTTCAACGCAGAAGGTTTTGCGGCAGGTGCCTTTATGTTGCCCACCGCACTCGTGCTGATGTTTATTGGTGGTGCCGGTAAGAGTGCAATGTTTCCCCTTCACATTTGGCTTCCTGATGCGATGGAAGGTCCTACTCCCGTCAGTGCGTTGATCCACGCTGCGACGATGGTTGTTGCCGGCGTATTCCAGATTGCACGCCTCTTCCCCCTTTGGATTCAGTATGCTCCCGAGGCGATGACGATTGTAGTGTGGGTAGGTGTTATTACTGCCTTCTATGCAGCTGCCGTTGCCTGCGTTCAGAGTGACATCAAGCGCGTACTTGCCTTCTCTACGATTTCGCAGATTGCCTTCATGATGGTGGCATTAGGCGTATGTCTTCCTGGCGAACACGGAGCGGTTATTGATAACCATGCTAGTCTTGGTTACATGGCTTCTATGTTCCACCTCTTTACCCACGCTATGTTTAAGGCGCTCTTGTTCCTCGGCGCAGGTTGCATTATTCACGCTGTTCATTGTAATGAGATGTCGGCAATGGGTGGACTTCGCAAGTATATGCCCATTACCCACATCACCTTCCTCATTGCATGTTTGGCGATTGCGGGAATTCCTCCCTTCTCTGGGTTCTTCTCAAAGGACGAAATCCTTACGGCATGCATGCATTACAGTCCTGTTGTAGGATGGATAATGACCGGTGTAGCGGCAATGACTGCATTCTACATGTTCCGCCTTTACTTCGGAATCTTTTGGGGTACGGAAAACAAGGAACTCCATGCGCACCACACACCTCATGAAGCACCGCTTGCAATGACACTTCCCTTGATTGTTCTTACTTGCATTACCCTCGTTGCTGGGTTTATCCCCTTCGGACACTTTGTAAGTGCTTCTGGCGAAGCCTACGACATTCACTTGGATTGGACCGTTGCTGCCACAAGCATCGTCGTTGCTGTATTGTCAATCGCATTGGCAACCTACATTTATGCAGGCAGTCGCCAACCCGTTGCTGAGAAACTCCACGGCGCCTTCCCCCGACTCCACCGTTGGGCATTCAAGCGCTTCTATCTTGACGAGGTGTACCAGTTCGTGACCCACAGAATCATCTTCGCCAATATCTCTCGCCCCATTGCGTGGTTCGACCGCAATGTAGTGGACGGTTTCTTCAACTTCCTCGCTTGGGGAACTCACAAATTGAGTCACGCCATCCGTGGTTTGCAGAGTGGTTCTGTACAACTCTACGCACAGGTGTTCCTCCTCGGCATCCTCGTTATTATTCTCATTTTGATTATGTAGCCAACTATGGAAAATATTCTTTATCTCTCTACCTTTGTGTTCATCCCCTTGGTGATGCTCTTAGGTTTGTGGTTGGCGAAAAACGTCAATCAAGTACGTGGTGTGATGGTTGCAGGTAGCACAGCGCTTCTTGCTCTTGCCATCCACCTTACAGCTCGCTTCTTGGGCGACCGTGCTGCGGGTGAAACGGCAGAAATGCTCTACACGGGAGCAGTTTCTTGGTTTGAACCCCTCAATATCTGCTACTCTGTAGGTGTTGACGGCATTTCCGTAGCGATGATTTTGCTCTCAGCGATTATCGTGTTTACAGGAACCTTTGCTTCTTGGCAACTCAAACCCCTCACGAAGGAATATTTCCTTTGGTTCACCCTCCTCTCCATGGGGGTATTCGGGTTCTTCATCAGCATCGACATGTTCGCCATGTTTATGTTCTACGAAATCGCCCTCATTCCCATGTACCTTTTGATTGGTGTTTGGGGTAGCGGAAAGCTTTGACGGAACAAAGGAAACGGACGACTGG
>CALCUV010000087.1 GCA_937906765.1 uncultured Prevotella sp. | reverse complement strand
GACGCGTGCAATATGTTCTAACGTCTGCTCATCCAGTTCTATTCCCGACCCCGAATTGATAATGTCCAATACGCCCATTTCTCCCGTAATCATTTCCAGGATAGGGGCATTCGTAGCGTAAGGATTGTCACTTGTGTCCGTGTGGTAATCGCTAAACGTGCAGCGCTTCCAACGACACCCCGTGCCTTGAAGCAGAACAAATTCACGGGGCAGGTGCGTGCGGATTAGTGCGTAGCGTTCCATTGTTCCCTTCTCTTAATTGAATCCTTCACCCATGCAATTACGGCATACGCCATGGGGGTGCCGAAGAATGCTTCAATGCCCAGTTTCATCACATATTGGGTAGCCAACATCAAGAGCAAGTCGCGCGTAGAAACAATGCCCACAAAGGCGATAAGCACAAAGGGAACGGTGTCGAAGAAATAACCCACGATGGAACTACCGATAGTGCGGAACCAAAGGTGCTTACCCTCCGTCTTGCGCTTCATCCAGTCCATAATCCAAGCGTTGGAGAGTTCGCCAAGCAAGAAACCCACGAGTGAACCCACCACAATGCGCGGAACGTAAGTAAAGAGGTGATTGTAGGCATTTGCCGTTTCCTGTAAATAATCAGGAGAGGGCAACCACACGCCAATCTGCGTGCACGCTACAAGAATAATGTTACAAAGAAACGTAATCCAAATGACCTTCTTCGCCGTGCGATACCCCCAAATTTCGGTGAGTACGTCGCCCAGCATATAAGCAAAGGGGAAGGTGATAGTGCCTGCGTCGAAGGTGGGGTAATCCAAAAAACTGATTACCTTTACCGCCATAACATTGGATACGAGATAGAGCGTGGCAAATACTGCCGTCACTAACATCAAAGGTGTGTTAGAAGTTGCTCGGTTTTTGAAAGGGTTTTCCGATACCTTGTTCATGTTAAAATGAGAATTAAATGCGGGACTTCATTGTCTGTAGTCTGTTGTCCGTTGACTATAGTCTGTTGTCCGTAGTCCGTAGTCTGTAGTCTGTTGTCCGTTGACCGTTGACCATTGACCGTTGACCGTTGTCTACAAAAGTCCCGCAAAATTACCCAGAAATCTTTTTCGAACCCTTTCAAGAAGGGAAAAACCAGTTTTTCGGCATCTCAAATTATACTTTTTTGATATTTTAGTTTTGCAATTCAACAGTAGTTCTTAACTTTGCTACTTGAAAAGGATTGTACCCTAGTTACGCGTCTCCGCAAAAGGTTCGCTTCTCCGCGATACCATCGCGGAGTTAAGTCCTTCCTCCTCATCAGAGACACAACTTTATTTCTATACAATTATGACACTTATCAAATCCATCTCAGGTTTCCGTGGCACCATCGGTGGCCGTCCCGGAGACACCCTGAACCCCATTGAAATTGCAAAGTCTGTTTCGGCTTATGCAAGTCTTCGCGAAAAGCATGTTGGTACTTACCGCAAGAAGATCGTCGTTGGTCGTGACGCACGTATCTCTGGCGAAATGGTAAGCCATACTGTTTGTGGTACGCTTATGGGTATGGGCTTCGATGTTGTGAACATCGGTCTTGCTTCAACGCCTACTACAGAACTTGCTGTAACTATGGAAAAGGCTGTAGGTGGTATCATCATCACAGCGAGCCACAACCCCCGTCAGTGGAATGCACTTAAGTTCCTCAACGAAAAGGGCGAATTCCTTCCCCCCGAAGAAGCTGCTGAAGTAGTGCGCCTCGCTAATAACTGCAACTTTGACTTCGCTGATGTGGACAACCTCGGTCACTACACACAGAACTTCTACTATGACCAGCGTCACATCGACCACGTTAAGGAACTCGAACTCGTTGACGTTGAAGCCATCCGTCGCGCTCACTTCTCTGTAGCATTCGACGCTGTAAACTCTGTAGGTGGTGTGATCATTCCCAAACTCCTCGGTCAGCTCGGTGTAACTCAGGTAACACACCTCAATGCAGAACCCACTGGTGACTTCGCTCACAACCCCGAACCCTTGAAGGAACACCTCACAGAAATCCGCAACCTTATGCGTAAGGGTCGTCACGACATCGGTTTCGTTGTTGACCCCGACGTTGACCGCCTCGCAATGGTTTGTGAAGATGGCTCTATGTTCGGTGAAGAATACACCCTCGTAGCAGTTGCTGACTACATCCTCCAGCACACTCCTGGTAACACCGTTTCTAACCTCTCTTCAACTCGCGCCCTCCGCGACGTTACTGAAAAGTACGGTTGCACATACACTCCCGCTGCTGTAGGTGAAGTAAACGTTGTAACAAAGATGAAGGCTACAGGTGCTGTAATCGGTGGTGAAGGTAATGGTGGTGTGATTTATCCCACTTCACATAGCGGTCGTGACGCTCTCGTAGGTATCGCACTCATCCTTACTTACCTCGCAAAGACAGGTATGAAGGCTACTGAACTTCGTGACTCATTCCCCAAGTACTACATTGCGAAGAACCGTATCGACCTCGATCCTACTACTGACATCTACGCTGTACTCCAGAAGGTGAAGGAAATGTACAAGGATGAAGAAGTTACAGACATTGACGGTGTTAAGATTGACTTCCCCGACAAGTGGGTACACCTCCGTAAGTCTAACACAGAACCTATCATCCGCGTTTATTCAGAAGCGAAGTCTATGGAAGAAGCCGACGCTCTCGGTAAGCAAATCATGGACGTAGTTTATCAGATGACGCAGAAGTAAAACGCTTTGTGAAATAAAAAATGAGAAAGGAGAAAGAGCTGGCGCATTAATGTCCCGCATGGTCTTTCTCCTTTCTCCTTTCTCCTTTCTCCTTTTTCTATGAAAAAACTCTCCCTCCCCCTCTCGCTTCTCGCCCTCTCTGCAGCAGCGCAGGAGAAGTATAACGTGGTCTACATCATGACCGACGACCACACGGCACAGATGATGTCGTGTTACGACAACCGCTACGTAGAAACCCCTAACCTCGACCGCATTGCCAACGACGGTGTGCGCTTCGTAAATAGCTTCGTGGCAAACTCCCTTTCGGGACCCTCACGCGCTTGTATGCTTACGGGCAAACACAGCCATGCCAACGGCTTCACCAGCAATGTTTATGACGTCTTCGATGGTTCACAACAGACGATGCCCAAACTTTTCCAGGCAGCAGGTTACCAAACCGCAATGATTGGTAAGTGGCACCTCATCAGCGATCCCACTGGTTTCGACTTCTGGAACATTGTTCCCGGTCAGGGCGACTACTACAACCCCGAGTTTATCAACATGGACGGTTCACGCACCCAGCACAAGGGATACATGACCAATATCGTGACCGACAAGGCGATTGACTGGATGGAAAATAAGCGCGACAAGGAGCGTCCCTTCCTCCTCTTCATTCACCACAAGGCTTGCCATCGCAACTGGCTTCCCGAACTCAAGTACCTCAGTCTCTATGAGGACAAGACTTTCCCCCTTCCCGAAACT
Organism: uncultured Prevotella sp.; assembly: GCA_937906765.1. Lineage (GTDB taxonomy): Bacteria > Bacteroidota > Bacteroidia > Bacteroidales > Bacteroidaceae > Alloprevotella. The sequence continues at coordinate 953 of CALCUV010000087.1, read as the reverse complement.
TTCTACGACGACTATGAAGGTCGCCCCGCAGCCAAGGCACAGGAAATGAGCATTTCCAGCAACCACGATATGGACCTTGCCTACGACGTCAAGGTGATGGATGCCAATGTGACTACGCGCCTCACGCCCAACTACCTCTCCATGATTGGTCGCCTTGATTCGCGCGAACGTGCTATTTACGACCAGTTCTATGATTCTATCGCTATCGACTTCCGTGCGCGCAAACTTTCGGGCAAGGCGCTTACCGAGTACAAGTACCAGCGCTACATGCGCGACTATGCCAAGGTGCTCAAGACTTTGGACGATAACGTAGGTCGTACGCTCGATTACCTCCGCGATGCGGGACTCTTGGAAAACACCCTCGTGGTTTATACTTCCGACCAAGGTTTCTATATGGGCGAACACGGATGGTTTGACAAGCGCTTCATGTACGAAGAATCCTTCCGCACGCCCCTCGTGATGCGACTTCCTAACGGACTCGCCAAGCGCGGAGATATTCCCCAGATGGTGCAGAATATTGACTACGCCCCCACCTTCCTCGACCTCTGTGGCATTCCCGTTCCCGAGGATATGCACGGTGTGAGCATGCTCCCCCTTCTTCGTGGTGAAAGTCCGAAGAACTGGCGCGATGCGCTTTACTATCACTTCCACGAATTCCCCGCAGAGCATGCCGTGAAACGCCACTACGGCGTACGCACCGACCGCTACACGCTCATCCACTTCTATGAAGACATTGACGTGTGGGAACTCTACGACCTCCAAAACGATCCCCAACAACTCAATAATATATACGGGCAACCCGGCACCGAGAAGATAACCAAGCGCCTCAAGAAGCGCCTCGTAAAACTTCAGGAAGAATATGCCGACCCCGCTATTGAGCATACGAAGTAGGGACTCATAAATTTATTTAAGGAAAATAAACTTGGACACAAAGGACAAGTACCATGATGACT
>CALCUV010000086.1 GCA_937906765.1 uncultured Prevotella sp. | reverse complement strand
TCCCAATCCTCTGGCGAATCAATTTCTACGTCAAGAAATTGCGTAGGCACCGACTCGAGAAACATATCTGTTGAAACATTGAAATCACCTATCATAAAACTGCCACGAAGTTCGAAATTGGCTGCATCAAATTGACCTAATTGCGTCACAGATGGATGTTGCGTAAGCGTCTCTATTTCATTCTTGCTAAAGGTTGGGCGAACGCCAATCAGACTCATTACCGTAGAGACATTCCCAACAGGTTTCGTAATCACCACATAACTCTCGTTAATCAATCCTCGTTCCTTGTTCATCAGTCGGTCAAAGTCTTGATACGCTTGAATACCGATAAGCACAATTACTCCCCCGAGCAGATTGGCAACTACAAATCCACACACTTGCCAAACACTAATGTTTTGCTTGAGCAGTTTAAAAAGTAGTTTTAAGTTACTATTCATATCAAGGAAGGTTTAAAGTTTCAAGATTCTATCGTAGTCATAAGGCAATCGATGCCCAATAGATGTTACGATGACTGCACTCCCCTCCTCCATTTGGCGTTGGCGGAGCATCTTTCCCATAAGTTCGGCATTCACAATGTCTAAATGACTTACGGGTTCGTCAAGCAGGATAAAGTCTGCGGGTTGTGCCAACAAGCGCACGAAAGCTACGCGCTGTTGTTGCCCAATTGATAATCGCTGACAGGGACGGTCAAGACGGTCTTCAAGTCCTAAGGTTGACAGGCGCTCTCTGATTTCTTGCTCTGTGAAATAGTTGGTCAACTGATTTTTGAGCATGACGTTTTCAACGGCAGTAAGTTCTGGGAAAATGCGATGCTCTTGAAACATCATGGCAATGCTACGACAACGCATCTCACAAAGCATAGTATCTGTCACGTGCAACGTTTCGCCCTTGTGATTAAAATAATCTATACTGCCAACAAAGTCTTTTCGTAACCCATAGAGGAAACTGCAAAAGGAAGATTTTCCGCGCCCTGAAGCAGCCTCAATCAAGCATGACTCACCGCGCTTAAACGTCAATACTTGGTCCCAAACGTCAGTCGGTCCACCTTCTGGAGGTGAACCGACAAATACGTTAGGAATTACTTTATTAAATTGAATAGATTCAATCATCTCTAAATTTTGAGAGGTTAAAGGGGGCGAGGTTAAGGAATTCTCGCCTTGCAAACTTACTTCGCTTCGACTTTAATATCTTGAATTCATACGAACAACCTGCTTCACACAGATGTCTTTCAATTGCTTGAGAGTTTCAGTTTCCTTGTCCGAAGTCTTAAGCACCAACTCTGCCTCGTTAGCGCTCTTAATTTCAAAATAAAGACTCTCTAACTTGTCAATAGCATTAACAATGTCACGTGCATCACTTGCATCTGCCTTTGCAATTTCCTTAGCGAGCGCAGTAATATCAAGCACACCCGCATTGTTACCCTTAATCATGTCATAAACTGCAGCGTTGTTCTTGATATTAGAAGAAAGTTCCTTCAAGCCACTGCCTGACTTGCACTTGTCATACAAGTTTTCGGGCATCAAAAACATTTTGCCGTCGGCATAACCTAACAAATAGTCGTAACCCTTGCGAATGTAAGTGTAATTGCCGTCCCAATTGTAATTATCCCAATCAATTTTCTTGTTATAACCAAGACTATACAAGTTGTTGCCCACCTTTTCCAAGTTTTCATTTTCAACCTGATAAATATTAATGAAGGTGTTAAACAAGTTTTGGTTAGCGCATTCCGCCATAAAGATAATCTGAGGTTCTTGACGACCACCATTATCAACAACAGGAGTAACAGCAAACACTACGTCACCCTCAATAGAGTTAAGAAGGTTAAATCCAATTTTGGCATTGACACCCTGTTCCTCAAATTCAGCATTTGCACGTTCGAACATTCTGTTCAATTCACGACTCAACTGACCCTGAACGAAATCTTCAACACACGCAAGATTCTTTACGCCCACTTGAGCAAGCGCCCATGTACCTTGAGGCAAGAATCCAAGAAGATCATTGTTGGGAGCGCCAAACATTTTGTTGTACGTTTCTTCAAACTGCTCGTTGCCCAAGAATTTCCAACCCAATTTAGCCTCACCCTTTTCAAAATTAAGCGTAGCAATGTACTTCGCATTCTCAAACATGCTGAGGTCTAAGTTGTCAAATTCGCGAGAAGCTCTTGAAGCGAGCGTCATGAGTTGCGAATAGTCAGCATAAACTGCCGCATCAGCATCCTCGTTAATGAAATCTTCGAGTTCCTTACACTTTTCCTGATCCTTATCACTGAGCGTCATATATTCCATTGCGTCAGCAATGCCATCAGCAAAGGCAACGACCAACTTTTCATCGTCAAAAGCAATAATAGCATTACCATCGTAATCCTCAACTGTATTTACGTCGCCATTCGTAGTCAATGTCCAACCCATAGAGTTAATGTCATTGTCATTGGTCAACGTTGAAAGTGAGGCCTTCAACTTATCTTCATCAGCAACTGCCATAAGCATGAGACCGCGAACGTTTTCGATATTTTCAACAGCGATATACACAGGATTATCAATGTCTATACCGCAAGTTCTGGGGTCTTGCGTAATCTCACGTAAGAGTGTGCGCGTTTCGCCTTGCGTTTCGTTAATGGCTTCCTTTAACGCACCCTTAACTTGGTTATCGTTGAGCACTTCTGATTCGTCAAGAAGGTTGCCTACATTTACTTTCGCCACTACTACTGAATGACCAGGAAGCGCAGACATGTAACCTGTCTTTTGGTCACAACCAGTAAGGATAACAACAGCAAGAGCTGCGGTCATCAATTTCACATACAATTTCTTCATCATAGTTTTTATTAATTAAAGTTTATATCTTGCCGGTAACAAGTTCTCCTTCAGTTACAACTAAGAACCTGCTATAATCTGCAAAGATAAATAAAATTAAAATTCTCTTACTCTTTGTCGGTACAAATTTACTCTTAATCACAACTTTTTCTCTAACTCGAAACGCAATTAGTGATAGCGTCCACTAAAAAAACAAGAAAAAAACAATTGTTCCTCCTTGTTTTAAACTTTACTCACTTATTTTCACAAACATACGCCACGCGCATCTTCTCATCAGAGAAGTGACAACAGCACAGTGCCACCAGCTCCGAGGTCTTTAAAATTGCATATAAATAAAGGGTTGCACGTCGCTACTCTTAATTTGAATGACAATCAAAATGAGTAAGACAAACACGGCGATTTGCGCCCAGAGGGGAGAGCGTGAGAGTGTGGCGCTGATTTTGTCGCCCCAAGCATCGGGAAGGAAGTGGAGCACGAAACCGAGGATGATTAACGACGTCACAAGGGGGTAACCCGCCAAGAATTGATTGAGGGTTTCGCCATGGAATTCGGTAAAGATTTTTGTGAGCATCACCCATGAGGCGTCGAATGTGGCATTGGCAAAAAACAACCAGCAAAGACAGACGACGTGGAAGGTAAGCAAGATGGACAAAAACGTTGATGCGCGCGAAAGAATGCCCTTCATCGTTCCCCGTTCACCCTTCACCGTTAACCCTTCCCCATTAACCGTTCCCCGTTCTTCGTTAACCTTTAAACTTTTACCGTTAAACATCCTGCTCCACCACTTATGCACCACCAAAGCTGCCCCATGAATGCTACCCCAAACTATAAAATTGAGAGAAGCTCCGTGCCAAAGTCCACCGAGTAGCATGGTGAGGAAAAGGTTAAGGTTTGTGCGGAACTTTCCCTTACGATTTCCCCCGAGGGAAATATAAAGATAGTCACGCAACCAAGAAGAAAGCGATATGTGCCAACGACGCCAAAATTCTGTAATATTAACGCTCTTGTAAGGTGAACGGAAATTGGCGGGAATGTAAAATCCTAACCACAGGGCTACACCAATGGCCATGTCGCTATACCCAGAGAAATCGCAATAAAGCTTGAGGGCATAACCATAGATGCCGATGAGATTTTCGAGACCCGTATAGAGAGAAGGGTCATCAAAAATGCGGTTTACGAAATTCACACCAATGTAGTCGGAAATTACGGCTTTTTTAAACAAACCCGTCATGATGAACCACAGACCGACACCAAACATCTCGCGGGTCACTGTTAGCGGACGGCGCACCTGAGGAAGGAAGTCCGTAGCGCGAAGGATGGGGCCCGCTAAGAGAGTTGGGAAGAAGGACACGAAGAAGGCGAAGTCGAGAAAGTTACGACACGCCGTGAGTTTCCCACGATAGACGTCGATAACGTAATTCATCGACTGGAAGGTGAAAAACGAAATGCCTGCGGGCAGGAAGATGTCAAGCGGTTGGAAGGTTCCGCCCCACCATGGGAGAATCAGGGAGAGCGCAAAGTTGGTGTATTTGAAATAAGCCAGTTGCGAGAGCATCAACACCACTGCCAGACTCACCCACA
>CALCUV010000085.1 GCA_937906765.1 uncultured Prevotella sp. | reverse complement strand
TGTGCTGACCAGATATAATGGTGCGCGAGGTGTTACGCTCGGCATCCGTGCAACGAATTTCTACGTAGAGTTTCTCCGTAGTCTCCTCGTTCAAAGAGATAGAGATGCGACCTTCGTTAATGAACTGCTTACCCTGTTCTACCGCCTGGGCGTTGCTGTCTTTAATCCCTTCTAACCCGTAGGCGGACTTCCCGATAAGCGCACCTAGGGCAATGGCGATGGGTAGCCCCACCATGCCTGTGCCGGGGATGCCTACGCCCATGGCATTCTTAAGAATGTTGGCGCTGAGAAGTGCTTCCACCTTCACGGGAGTAGTGCCCAAGATTTCAGTAGCCTTGGCTGTGGCGAGGGCAACGCATATGGGTTCGGTACATCCCATGGCGGGCACCACCCAGTGGCGCACGAGGGCTGTTATTTGTTGACGAATGTCGGGGGTAAGCATAAGAAGTTAGTAGTGAGGAGTTAGTAGTGAGTAATGCCTGCGGGGTGTTTATCTTTACTCTTTTATCTTTACTCTTAAAAGGAGGTGCAGAATATTTTTTTGGGGGGGGACACGAATCTCACGAACCGAAGGTTGCGCAAGTCAATGACACGAATCTTGCAGGGTGTGTCGTTGCTTATCGCATAGGAATGACACGAATACCTTGCGGGGGATGTGATAGGTAGTAGGTAGTAAGTTGTAGGTAGTAAGACTTTATGTAACTTGGGTCACTACTCATTACCCTTTGTTTGGTCCAAAAGTTGTGTCCTTTGCAGGAGTGAAATCTATTTCAGGGGAGATGTTTTCCGCATGGTAGTTGTACTCTGTCCAGGGCGTTGCCCTTCGCTATGTAGATTATGCCCCTTCAGGGCGTTTACAATCCGCACGGTAGTTGTACTCTGTACTCTGTCAGTTGTACTCTTTATTAAGATTGTTCTCTATGTTGAATACGAAATTGGCGGGGAGTGATGCCATGCTTTTTAAGAAACACGCGGTAAAAGGATTGGCGACTCCCGAAACCGGACATGAGGCCAATTTCTTCTGCCGAATATTCAGATTTTGTGCGCAACATGCGCTCAGCATCTGCTAATCGGAATGAATTGAGTAAATCGCAAAAGTTGCTATTAGTGTTGATTTGGACTACAGCCGCAATGTAACGTGTGTTAATATTTATTTGTTCAGATAACTGCAGTGCTGTAAAGTTTGGGTTGCGATAGAGTTTACCTTTCTTAACTGCATTGTAGATCTCCGCGTAAAGTTTCTTGCTACGTTTAGGATCTATACGATCACAATAGGTAGGGTGAGTCATTCTTCTAAATGTATGGACAAGAGATAATTAAGGATAATAAATAAGCGCATGTAGAAGGATAATGCTCAAGAAATCTTTTTGACGTTTATTTTATGCGTCAAGAAGTTGCGTTCCGAAACGCTCTTCATCCGTTCCAAGTTCCATGTATTTAAGCAGTGCACGATAAGCTGCCTGCTTTATACTAAAGTGTTCGCTTGCAAGCGTAGCAGTAACTTGGTCGCGCCATTCTGCATCATCTCTTGGTGAGAGCATAGCGCCCTTTCCAAATAGTCTTCCGAAAAGTTGCCAGCCACAGAGTTGGGGCATCACTTCTTCTCGGGCAATCCATTCAAATGCCTTTGATGATGCATAAGGAAGGTGTTGAAAAAGATACATTACTACACACTCTGCCTCCTCGGGAAAGTTCATTTGTTCTACCCAGAGATCTGCCATGTCTTCTGCAAAATCAGTAGCCGGCATGAGCATAGGCGCTAACAAGCGGCATTCACGCACTTGCTCTTTCCAAAGTGTAGATGCTAGTTCCTTGGTGTGTGGCAGTTCCTCAGAAAATGCTTTAAGACGTGGAAGTTCAACACCGAAGTTTGTGCGATAGGTCAATCCCTTTTCCCTCATAGATTGACTCGTAATGCCATTCATCATCAAGCGGAATTCACGCTTTACGGAGCGCAACTGTTCTTGAAGTGGCATGTCTTGAATATCCATCATTACTGATTGTTTGTTTTTGCTTGTGTAATCGTGATGGGGGTGCTAATTCCATTAGAAGAGAGTGTGAGGGTTGCGGTGCGCGGTTGTGTTGCAAAATTCTCTTGTGCAACAATAGCCACAACGTGTCTTCCTGCATTGAAGGTTGTTGTGGCAGGAATCAACCATTCTGCATCTGACGTAAGTGTTGCATCGTCAGAATAAACCATAAACTCAATTTCAAATTGATTAGCAGTTGCTATTGTTTGACCTTTGAATGTCATCTTGCGATTCTCTTCAGGAAGCAGATTCCCAGTTGCATCATATTTTTCAACTTCACCAAAGGGTCGGATGATGTTTAACCATGTTGTTTGCTTTACGGGCATGCCTACAGTGTCATAACTCTTAACGACAATATGTCCACTTCGAATTTTGCCCGTATTGTTCACTGAACCTTGAATATTGATGCGCATGCTTGCAAATTGCTCACCAGCTTTGAAATGAAATTCTGTAGGTGTAATGGAGAACCACGCATCAGTGCCAGTATTAAAATATGTTGATGCTGTCCAAGGATCGTAAGAAATTACGCGAGTAGAGTCGCTCACTTGGTCAGCATATAGAATCTTACCATTGGGTTCCTGAGGTGTAAAATACGTTTGGTGGAATTCATATTCACTTTCTGAACATGAGGTGAAAAGTGCAACTACAAAGGTTGCAAGGATACCTATTTTTTTCATATATGTTGTTTTATTGGAATTTTAAATGATTTAAAGTAAGGATAAGGAACGTGTAAATGATTGGGATGAGGAACTTTTGTTTATCCAATTATCCCATTATTTAATCATTTACTTGTTCCGATAAAATTTGTCAATACACTTAGTACCACTCAATATTGCTACTATATCCGCTTCGCTTGTCCCACTTCAAAGCATCAGCAAGTTCGGATGCTCTTGCGCGGAAGCAGAAATTGAAGGAAGAGTAGGGGCGTAACACTACATTGCATGACATTTCAAAGCAGTGAAGGTCTCGTGAAACAGAAGCCGTTGTCATTGAGAGTTTCTTGAAGTTGAAATCATAACCTGATGAGAAAGAGATGTTCCATCCATCCGCAATGCGGACGTATCCTGAGAAGTTTAAGTTTTGCGTGTATTTAAAGGGGTAACGCATGTTGCTTACTCGGATGGGTTTCGAACGGTCTTCGCTCATAGTTACACCATACGACACGGTCAACGACCAAGGTATTCTAAAGGCTAAATAACCATCATCATCAATAGTTCCCTTTTCAGACTTCATATTCTTACTTGACTTACGCGCTTCTTTAATGTCGGGGTCAATATTCGCATCTTCAATACTTTCATACCCATCTTCGGTTTCTTCAATAGGAGGTGCTGTCTCTTCTTTGTCTTCTCCTGTGACCTTCCCCCACAATTTCTTGAAGGTGTCGTTGTTGAATGTATAAGAGATGTTTTGAGACATACCTTGGAATCGCCCAAAGCGTCCGTGACTCCATTCTGTGCGGTCGCCAACAATGACGTTACCATTCTTATCAAACTCATAGGCATAGGTTGCAAAGACAGCCGCCATAGAGAATGTATATTTCGGTGTGAGTTTCAAACGAATGCGAGTGTTGAGATCGCTCCAAGGTTTACGTTCAGCTGCCAAGTTGTAAGAAAGTGATGCAGCTAATTCGTCGATAAGACTAATCTTCTTAATGCCAGTCGTGTCCTTCTTACTTTTAATCTTCATTTCAAGATTGTTAGAGATAGACATAGAAATGCTACCCGTTTTTCTTCCCGTTGGATATCCATACACTTGTCCTGCATAAGGAGAGTACGTTACCGTCGAAACGTTACCTTCTGCATCCGTCTTTGTGTAGTAATCCGTATATCCATAATGCGACGCTGTAAAGTCAGGGGCATAACTGAACGAGATTGACGGTTTGAACACGTGGCGAATCATCTGCACCTTCTCCCCAAAGATTTGCGGAAGGGGTTGGTAGAAACCATAGAGTGTAGTGTTTGCTGAGATGGAAGCATTCCAATCGTAGAGATTATAAAATCCATAAACAGTGTCACGCACTTCGCGTTGTCGTTCCGTGTCCCAAGAGCGCTTTTCCTTGTGGGTGTACATAATGTCACGGAAAGAGAATGAGGGAGTCACATTAATGTACTTAAACACTTGGAACGTAGCATCGATAGGAATACGATGTTGCATACCGTTGCGCCAATCTTTAATGAGGTTGGACTTAAAGAGTTTGGATTCTGAAGTGGTAATGCTATTGGTGAAAGCACCTGTATATGACATCGAAATTTTCTCATACCACTTTTGCTTTCCCGCTGCATATTTTCGCTTAAAGGGATAAAAGCGGTTGACACTGATTGAAAGGTCAGGGAGGGTCATTGCGATGGTAGAGTCACGCATGTTTTGCGTCAAGTTTGTTGACATAGCAAGGTTCAATCCAATATTGGGGAAAGTGCGTGAAAAACTTACGGCGCTGGCACGTGTGCTTTGAGAATATGCCACGGGGTCATACATGCTCAAGATGTTGTTGCGCTCGTAATTTTGTGAGGCAAAGTTTACGCGGGCAGAGAAACTTGTGTTGGGCACGGCCTTGCTATCCATGGCATGTGTCCATTGAATCTTGAGACTCGTCTGTTTGGAATAGTCGGGCATGTTTTTTTCGCCCTCTACCGTATTGAGGTAACTAACGTAAAAGTTGCCGTTGTAACGATAGCGTTTACGATAATTCGTTTCAGCGCTTAATCCCCACGAACCCTTAGTATAGATTTCACCCAAAAGGCGAAGGTCCATGTAATCACTGAGTGCAAAATAATATCCCCCGTCGCGTAAGTAGAAACCGCGAGTGGTTTCATCCCCAATTGTAGGCATCAAGAACCCTGACGAATATTTCTTGTTGAAGGGGAAGAAAAAATAAGGAATTGCCAATGGAAGCGGTACGTCCTCAACCACAAGGTAAGAAGGACCACCCACAACGTCCTTTCCTGGTTGCATTTTAGCACGTGAAACGGCTAGGTAGAAGTGAGGATGTTCGGCATCACAAGTTGTGTACTTCGCCTTTTCCAAGTAAACAATACCATCGTCAGTTCGCTTAGAACGCGTACTCTGCATAAAGCCATTGCCTTGGGCTGTATAAGTGTTCTGGATGAAACCCTTCTTCGTTTTAAAGTTGAAAGCCATGGATTGACTATCGTATTCTTCACCCCCTTGTTTGAAAAGTGGTTTGCCATGCATAATTCCAGTTGTGTCAACTCTGCCATCGGCCTTGACCATACTACTATCCATGTTCATCGCAATTTGAGCAGCAGTGAGTTGCATGTTTAGATATTTCACTTCTGCTTCGCCAAAGAGGAATGCTAATCCAGTCTTGGCATCGTAAATCATGGAGTCTTTTGCTACAAAGTCGATAGGCGCTTCGATACCAGGTTCTTGCTTTTTGGCAACTGAATCTGTGGCGATTGAATCGGTGACAATGGAATCTGTAGCGATAGAATCAGCAACAAAGACTTTGACGAGGTGGGGATTCCACGTCGTCAAAGTCTTTGTAAATTTATTTGTTTTATTGGCGCTGCCAGCGGTTGCGCAAAGGGCAAAAATGCTGAGCAATATTGTTAGAATCTTCGTCTTCAAGAGAGTTGGCTTTTTTGTCAAAATCTTTCTTGCAAAATTACATAAAATATTTGCAGTACACGCAACCTATGGGTAAAAGTTTTCTAACGTTTTCACTTTAGATACTTAAATGTTGATATAAAGTTGCCTTGATTATGCAAAATTGTTAAGCGCATCTACCACCTTTTCTGCATCCGATAAAGACATTACAGGACTAATAGGCAAGCTAAGCACTTCATTCGAAATACATTCAGTGATTGGTAAATTAAGGTTGTTTAACTCTTTGTAACACTGTTGTTTATGAGGTGGAATAGGGTAGTGTATGAGCGTTTCAATCCCTTTTTGGGTAAGAAAATTTTGCAACTTGTCACGTTGTGCGCAACGTATGGGGAATAGATGGTAAACGTGTGAGAATTCGTCTTCCAATTTGGGAAGGCGAATTTCGGGATTTGTTATGTGATTACGATAAAAGCGAGCAATGGTTTGGCGTAAAGCGATATCTTCGTCTAGATGGCGGAGTTTTACGTTAAGTATTGCCGCTTGCAATTCGTCCAAGCGTGAGTTTTGCCCCATCTCGTCACAAACGTATTTTTGAGAATAACCATAGTTGCCTAATTGACGGACTAGTGTTGCCAATCTTGCGTCGTTAGTTGTTATTGCGCCACCATCTCCCAATGCTCCCAAGTTCTTTCCAGGGTAAAAGCTGTGTGCACCAGCAATACCTATACTTCCAGTTCGCTTACTCTTAAAACGGCATCCATGAGCTTGAGCATTGTCTTCAATTAGGAGTAATCCTTTACTTTTGCAAAATTCGGTAATTTCCTCTGTTAGCGAACATTGTCCGTATAAATGTACTGCAAGAAATGCCTTGCATTTTGTAGTATATGCTTTCTTCAGCAACGCTTCATCTATTTGTCCGTTATCATCACGGGCATCCACAAGTATGGGGCGTAATCCGTTGCTCGTCAGTCCATGAATGGTGGCAATGAAAGTGTTTGCGGGAACCAACACTTCGTCACCTTCCTGCAAATATCCCAGTCGGATGAGCGCCTTAAATATGAGTGTAATGGCATCTAAACCATTAGCACATCCTACACAATATTTAGTACCTATGTAAGAAGCATAAGCTGTTTCAAAACGTTGGGTTTCGTTTCCGAGTAAATACCAACCGCTATTTAAAGTGCGCATGACTGCTTCATGTATCTCGGTTTGGTATTTATTTGTGATAGCTTTCAAGTCAAGGAACTTTATCATATTTTCAGGTTAAGGATTAGCGTCTTGGTGTATTAAAAAGAAATGAACTTGGGAGTTCTAAATAACCCCTATTGTGTGTCATCTCTGAAGCATAAAATAAGTCGTTTTTGATTTTAAATCAATCCAAAAACAAAGTTACTAATAATTTAAATTAAGTTACTAATAATTTCAACAAAGTTACTTATGATTTTAATTGTCTTTAATATAAAAAAGAAACGTTGAGAAAGGTGTGCAATTCAGCGTTCTTTCTCAACGTTAATTTTTATCTGTTGCCGTACATAGAGGCATAATATTGCTCGTAGGCACCGCTTGTGATGCGGTCCATCCATTCTTGATTGTCAAGATACCAACGAACGGTTTTTTCTATGCCTTCTTCAAATTGCAATGAGGGTTCCCAACCGAGTTCTCGTTGTAATTTGGTGGAGTCAATGGCGTAACGAAGATCGTGACCAGCACGGTCTGTGACATACGTAATAAGGTCAAGTGAATGCCCTTCTGGATTTCCGAGTAAGCGGTCTACAGTCTTTATGATAACGTGTATAATGTCAATGTTTTTCCACTCGTTGAATCCACCGATGTTATAGGTTTCATTCACCTTACCCTCGTGGAAAATCAAGTCGATGGCACGTGCGTGGTCAACTACATAGAGCCAGTCACGAACGTTTTCGCCTTTACCATAAACGGGAAGAGGTTTACGCTGACGGATGTTGTTGATGAATAGGGGAATGAGTTTTTCGGGGAACTGATAAGGACCGTAGTTGTTTGAACAGTTGGTTACGATGGTAGGCATGCCATAAGTGTCATGGAATGCTCTTACAAAGTGATCGGAACTAGCCTTGGATGCCGAATATGGCGAGTGAGGATTGTAGGGCGTAGTTTCATAGAAGAAGTCTTCGCCATACGCTAAGTGGTGTTCCTCAGACGATGCCGTAGTTGTAAAAGGAGGAGTAATGCCCTCGGGATGACTCAGTTGCAATGCACCATAAACTTCATCCGTAGAAATGTGGTAGAAGCGTTTTCCTTCGTAACGTTCGGGGAGTGCTTCCCAATACACCTTAGCTGCTTGTAAGAGTGATAGTGTGCCCATAACGTTGGTGCGTGCAAAAGTAAATGGGTCTTTGATGCTACGGTCAACGTGACTTTCAGCAGCAAGGTGGATGATGCCTGTTACGGAGTGTTGCTTCATCAATTCACACATTTGTTCGAAATCACAAATGTCAGCACGAACAAACGTGTAGTTAGGTGCATTTTCAATATCCTTGAGGTTTTCAAGATTGCCAGCATAGGTGAGTTTATCTACGTTGATAATCTTATAGTCAGGATATTTGTTGACAAAGAGGCGAACGACATGACTGCCGATAAATCCAGCACCGCCTGTAATGAGAATTGCTTTTGACATGGTGTTGAAAAGTTTGTAGTTAAGAGTAGTCGAGATTTATTGCAAGGGCAAGTTGTTCTCGACTACCCATCTACTAAATTATTCATTTACGTCGGGTAGGAAGTTGTAATCGCGAGAGTAGCGAAGCATCTGCTCGTCGTACTTTTCCGTGTAATCAAGGGTTATCTTTGTTATATTGCCCGCTTCGTCAGTAGTGACATTATAAACAGGATTGATGAAACCCTTGTAGGGCGCAAGGTTGAGCGTTGCGTAACGTTCGAGGATTTCTTTGTGAAGTTCAGCATCCACATTAACGGCATAAGTTTCAACCATTTCACGAGCAGCGTTGAAGTCGCCAGTACTCTTGATTCGCTGGATTTCACGGAGTAATTCGCCGAAGAGATTGCGGAGCGCTTCGTAGTCGTTGATTTGCACGTAAGTTTTGCCTTCACGCTTGATAAGTTCAACTACGTTGTCCTTCTTTCCATGTTCGTATGCCCAACGTGCAATGAGTTGGCGGTTACGCATGTGCGCTTCTTCAATAGTGAAACCGGGTTTGATGCGAACGAGTTGTGTCATCAGACCATTGAGCATGTAAGTGTAGTATTGAGACTTATAAGCTTCAGCATCGGGAGTAAGTCCTAATTCTACCATCTTAGCATCGGCAACATAATAGAGACCAAAGAGGTCGGCACGCGCTTCTTCGATAGTTGAACTATACGCCTTGAGGGCTTCGCGATCTACACCTGGAGCTAATTTACCAGAACCATGACCGAGACATTCGTGG
>CALCUV010000084.1 GCA_937906765.1 uncultured Prevotella sp. | reverse complement strand
CTGCCGCTTCGTCGCCTCCAAGGTGGAAATAGGGCGATTCAAACACCTCAGCCACTTCACGAACTACGTCGGCCATGACACTATACACCTCTTCCTGCGACGCACAAAGCATCATGTTTACCGTCTCGCCCACCTTCTTTTCAGCATCCTGCTTGTGCGTGCATGCCAAATGGGGATAAGCGGCAAGGATTGCCACTGTATGACCAGGAATATCCACTTCGGGGATGATTTCTACGTGGCGCTGCTTCGCATATTGGATAAGGTCGCGAAGTTGTTCGTGAGTGTAATGTTGCTGACTCGCCAATTTGGGCTGACTCTTCACTTCCATGCGCCAACCTTGGTCATCGGTGAGGTGAATTTGGAGTACGTTGTATTTGTAACGCACCATCTGGTCGATGAAGAACTTTACGTCCTCAACGGGCAAGAAATGACGCGCAGGGTCGAGCATCAAGGCGCGAAAATCAAAGCGGGGCGCATCGCTAATTTCCAAAGCCGCAATAGAGTTATTGAGCGTATTGCGCTGGTCGCCCATCAAGATTTGGTCAAGCGTTGTGATGGCGCGAAACAATCCCTCGGGCGTTGCTGCCACTAACTTCATGCCCTTCTTACACACCTTAATTTCGTAACCCTCAGGGTTTCCCAAATTACTATCAAACGCCAAAACAATATCCGCCTTCTCTTTGGCAACAACAGGCACGTCTTGGTTAAAATGCTTCTTCAACACCTGCTGAAGGTAACCGACTTCAAAACTCGCACCGTCCACTTGACCGCCAATCACCGTCTTCTTGGTGATGCGGAAAGGTTTTTCGTCAACACCCACCTTCACATCGTTGGGCATGGGTACTAAAGCCGCCGTGGGCGGTTGTGCACTAAGCACTATAGAGAGCGTCATGAGGCACGTAAGGAGTAATGTTTTGAATTTCATAAAAGACTTTGTGAAAATTGTTTGTAACCTACGAGACCGTGTTTGGGCAAATAGTTTTGCGCATCACTGCTACAAAGTTAACGCATTCTTTTCGGTTATACCCAGTTAGCGCCTTATTTTTCTGCACATCAAAGGAAAGCAAAAGCGTTTATCGCGGAATCCTCACCACAAAACACGTGTCTTCCCCCTCTACTGACTGCGCCGTAATCGTGCCACCATGGTTGTTCACCATTTGCTTACACAGGGCCAGGCCAATGCCTTGTCCGCCCTGTTTGGTGGTGAAGAAGGGCGTGAACAAGTGTTGCAAGGCTTCGGGGGCAAAGCCCACTCCATTATCTTTCACACGAAATTCCACCTGTCGCCCATTCGGAGTGAAGTCAGCGGTGAGAGAGACCTTCGTAGCCCCCGACTCGGCGGCATTCTTCAGCAGATTGATGAGCACCTGTTCCATCTGTGTGCGGTCAATCGTGATGCGCACGTCGCCACAATTATTTGTAATCGAAAACTGAGGTTGAGGGGCAAAATCCATACGCTGCACCAACTGGCGCAGGTCGGTCAGCAGGTGTTCCAAATCTACCTCCGTGAGCACGGGAAGCGGCACGCCCGACAGTTTGCGGTAGTTGTTCACGAACGTCAGCAACCCCTCAGCGCGGCGGTGAATGGCTTCGAGCGCCATTCGGGTTTCGCTCGTCGTGAGGTCGGCATCCGTGGTGAGACTTTCCGAGAGCGTTTGCGACAACGAAATAATGGGCGTCAGCGAATTCATGATTTCATGGTTCATGACGCGCACCAAGTGTTGCTGTGCCTCAATTTCGCTCTGCTGCACCACGGTTTCGATGTGGTCAAGGGCGTAAAGGTGGTAAGCAAATCCCTTACTGAAAAAGAGGGTACGCACGGCGGAATACTTCAGTGACTCTCCCCGCTCATTGGTAAACGCAAGGAGTTGCGCAGTTCCCTTACGCAGTGCCTTGAGTCGGGCGGGGAAGTCGGGATGCAAGGCTGCCAACTGATTCAAATGCGGAATGCGAAAACCGCAAAGTCCGTTAACCGCCGCTGTATTCATCCATTTCACGGCGCCTACTTCATCCGTAGCAATAAGCATAGAAGGCACCGTGGTGAGCAGTGCTTCAAAGAATTGCACTTGCCTTTCATGCTGATGTTCTTCCTCGCGAAGCAGGTTTATCACAGCATTAATTTCTTCAGCAAGGCGTCGCTCCTCGCCCCGAAGTGATTTCAGCGAATATTGCAAACTGAAATCCTTCGACCGAAGCGACTCCAACATTTGGCGCAGACGTCCAAGACTGCGGTTGTGAAAGATATTTTGGAAAAGGGAAAACATGAGGGGAAAGGAGGTGTTAGAGTACAACTAACAGAGTACAGAGTACAACTGCCCTGCGGAACGTGGAAGCGTTTATCTCAGTGACCATCTCGTCAACTCGTACCTTGTTTACGCGTCAACAAAAAACTCATCTACTAAATCCCCAACTTATTCACCTTGCGATAAAGTGCATAGCGGGTGATACCGAGTAGGGAGGCGGCTTGTGAGAGGTTGCCGTCGGCTTGTGAGAGGGCGTGAAGAATGGCTTGGCGTTCGAGTTCTTCAAGATTCAGTGTTTGCAGGGTAGGTGCGGAAGATTCTTCACTCGATGGGGCTAAGAGGTCGGTTTCAGACATTTCGCCAAATTCAAGTCCCATAACCACGCAACGCTCCATGGCATGCTGCAACTCACGAACGTTTCCGGGCCACGGATGTTCCAACAAGCGCGTGCGCTCTGACTCCGAAAGTTCACGGGGTGGCAGGGAATACTTCTCAGCATACTGATCCAAGAAATACGTAGCGAGCAAGAGAATGTCATTACCGCGTTCGGCAAGGCGGGGTAACTTCAGTTCTATCGTATTCAAGCGGTAGAGCAAATCCTGTCGGAAAGTCCCCTCCGCCACTCGCGCTTTGAGGTCGGCATTTGTGGCTGCGATGATGCGCACGTCGATATATTTCACCTCCGTAGCACCTATGCGAGAAGTCTGTCGCTTCTCGATAACCGTGAGCAACTTCTGCTGCATTGCCAAAGAGAGGTTGCCAATTTCGTCTAAGAAAAGTGTGCCCCCATCTGCCGCTTCTATGCGCCCCTGTTTTGCTTGTTCAGCACCCGTAAACGCCCCCTTTTCATAACCAAAGAGTTCGCTTTCAAAAAGATTCTCAGGAATACACCCCAAGTCAATACAAACGAGCGGCTGTTGCGAACGGCGCGAAAGGCGGTGGAGTTCGCGAGTCACGACATCTTTACCCGTTCCGTTTTCCCCTGTGACGAGTACGTTGGCATCCGTCTCTGCCACACGGTTGATTTGCTGCTTCAAGGCTTGGATGGGTTTGCTGGTGCCAATAAAGTTCACCGTGGGGAGCACCTTAGGTTCTTGAGGTTTCTCCACTTTAGGTCTTACCACCTTCTCCTTTTGTTCCGCCACCATGCGGCGCGCCCGTTCCAGCATTTTATTGCGACGCAGGGCTATCGCACTGTTTACGGCATCCACAAGTTTCTGCTTGTCCCACGGTTTGGGAATGAAATCCACGGCTCCGGCACGTATGGCGCGCACGGTCTTTTCCGTACTCACGTATGCGGTGATGAAGAGCACCACAGCCTCAGCGTCATGCTCCAATATGCGTTTCAACCACGCATATCCCTCTTCCCCGCTCGCCGCATCCCGACTGAAGTTCATGTCGAGCAGAATGACGTCGGGCTGGAAGGATTTCAGAAACTCCGGAATGCGTTCGGGATTCGTGATTACCCGAATGCTTTCAACGTGAGGCTTAAGGAGCATGTTGAGGGAGAAAAGCACGTCCTCGTTATCGTCAACTATCAATATTTTACCGCGTTTTATGGGCATGACTTTCTGATAAATTTGTTCACGGGCAAAGGTAGGCAAAAAGTTTTAAGGGGTAAGCACGGAGTAACCCTCTATTTCACCCCCTACCCTCAAATTTTGCCAACAGCAGGAGGTTCTCCCTGTGCGCACTGTGCGAAATCGCACACCATGAGCGAAACCGCACACTTCTCCAGTTTCTCTTAATTTCAGTTTCATCTGTAAATCAAGCGATTAAGTTTTTGGCACGCTTTTTGTTAAGAAGAAGGTAGCGTACAACTACTGTCTGGATGGAGTGAGGGAGTGCAAGTGAACACTATGCTCCTCTGAAAGATAAAAAGATAGATAACTTATTATAACTTCTTCGCTTTTGTATTCGCACCCCCTCACTACTGCGTGGTCCCCTCCCCCTATGAACAGGGGGAGAGCGCCATCCGGACAGTTCTCGCTACCTTAAACCTCAAAACCTTATAACCTCAAACCTCAAACCTTATAACCTCAAACCTCATAACCCCACAACCTCAATGGACATTTCAAAACCTCCCCGCCCCTGGTACTCAAAGTACCGCTGGCACATCATTGGCAGTAGCGCCTTGCTCGCCATCGTTGTTTACACCATTATTATTGCGCTTGCCCCACGCCGTCAGAGTGTCAATAGCGACAGTGTGAAAGTGGCTACGGTCAGTGAAGCGCCCTTCATGGAGTTTGTCGAAGCCGAGGGACTCGTACATCCCATTACGACCATCCAACTCAATGCCATCGAAAGCGGATTTGTTGACCGCATTGTGAGAGAAGAAGGCACCATGCTCCGACAGGGCGACACCATTCTGATTCTGAAAAATCCCGAACTCATGCGCACCATTGAGCAAGAGCGTGAGCAGTGGCAGAAGACCATGCGCAACCTGCGCGAACAGGAAATTCAGATGGAGCAGAAGAGCATCGACCTCCGCTTGCAGACACTTGAGCAGAAGTACCAGATTACAGCATTGGA
>CALCUV010000083.1 GCA_937906765.1 uncultured Prevotella sp. | reverse complement strand
GTGAAGTGGTTGGATGAAAATCTTCAACCTCACGATGAGTGGGTAGAGGGATTCTTGGCTCGCGTAATGCAACATGAGTTTGACCACCTTGACGGAAAAGTCTTTACTGACCGCATTGCTCCTTTACGTAAGCAGATGGTTAAGAGTAAGTTGTCTGCCATCATGAAGGGAAAAGTTGCTTGTCGCTATCGTACAAAGTAAAATTGGTTAATAGGGATTTAGTTCTTATCTCAAAACTTGATAATTATCTAAGTCCTGCAAATGAATAAGAGAGAGGGTGACAATGCATTGCCACTCCCTCTCTTCTTTTTTAGATTTACTCTCACCACCAAATGCAATCGCCTAATGGTCAACTCTGAATCCCTTCAATCTACATCTTTCTTGCATACAGAAAACATTGCTCGCTCCACCGCAGAGATAGAATACCACCCCCTACGTCCATTCTTGCCTAAGAATTGTAAAGTGTTGTTCTTAGGAAGTTTTCCACCTCAGCGAAAACGTTGGTGTGTGGATTTCTATTATCCTAATTTTATCAACGACCATTGGCGTATTGAGGGGTTGATATTCTTTGGCGATAAAGATTATTTTGTTGATAACGTCAATAAGACCTTTCGAATGGAGCGCATCATTCCTTTCCTTGAGGAGAAGGGGATAGGTTTTTACGATACGAACACGGCTGTGCGTCGTCTTCAGGATAATGCTTCCGATAAATTTCTTGAAACGGTAGAACCCACGAATGTCTCAGCGTTGCTTGAGTTGATACCTCAATGCCGTGTTGTCGTTACTACGGGTGAGAAGGCTACGCAAATTTTGTGCCAGCATTTTAATATCTCTAAATTGCCTACCGTTGGTGAAGCAATCCCCATTCCTAATGTGCATAGCGAAAATCATCCGCTCTATCTGTATCGTCTGCCTTCTTCTTCGCGTGCTTATCCGATGTCTTTGGAGCGAAAGGCAGATGCTTATCGTAAGATGTTTGAGTTTGGAAACTTAGTGTGAAGTGAGTTCGTGAGTGCTTGATTCTGAAATGTTTGTCTAGGTTGATAGGCATAGATAGTACAACTTAAATATGTTCCAGAAACGTTATCAAACTTTAATTATCTCACTTAAAAAACTTTAAATCTACAAGAATCTGCATCTCATTTTTTATCTTTGCACGTGATAGCAAAAAATCGTATTTAGATACTCGTTCTTATTTGTGCGTTAATTCAAATTCACGTACTAATAGTGACCGCTGAATCTTAGATAATTTACGCGCTAAAAGTTAGATTTTGATGTTAAAAAAATTGCTCCTCATATTTTGTTTTATTCCGCTTTCTGTGTTGGCACAAGTCAATACGGATCAAGTGACGTTGATGGGGAGACATGCGTTATATTTTGACGACTTCCTGACGGCGATACGCTATTTTAATAAGGTGATCGAGACGAAACCTTATTTGGATAAACCTTATTATTATCGTGCATACGCAAAGTTTAGTTTGGAAGATTTTCGCGGGGCGGAGGACGATTGTGAAGCGTGTATTGAGCGTAATCCTTATTTGACGGAGGTGTATCAGTTGAGAGGGTTGTGCAGAATACACAATAAGAATTTTGCCGGTGCTGTAGCAGATTATAGTAAGGTGTTGGATGAAGATGAGAAAGACTTTACGGCGCGTTATAATCGTGCACTCTGTAATTTGGAGTTGAAGGAATATGATGCTTCAGAGGATGATATTGTGAAGTTACTCCGACATTATCCGCGCCATTATCGTGCTTATTTAGTGCGTGCCCAAATTTCTCTTGAACGTTCTGATACTGCGCAGGCTACACTTTGGGTGGATTCCTTATTAACGCTTACTAAGAATGAATCTGCTGCTTGGAATATGCGCTCGAAATTGGCAATGAATGAAGAAGATTGGACCTTGGCTGATTCTTGTGCAACACAGGCAATTGAACTTGAACCTACGGATGCCGAACTCTTCATGTTGCGCGCACAAGCACGCCATAGTATGAACCGCTTTGATGCTGCGCATGCTGATTATAATGAAGTGATACGCCTTGTACCTCACCATTTTGTGGCTCATTATAATCGTGGACTTTTGCGCTCAACGATTGGTGATGATAACCATGCGATTGAAGATTTTGACTTTGTGCTTCGCGAAGAACCAACTAATACGTTGGCGCGATACAATCGCGCGTTGCTTTACGAGCGAGTAGGGATGTATCATGAAGCAATAGGTGACCTTGATTTCTTGATTAAAGAATATCCCAACTTTGTGTATGGTTACGCGCTTCGTGCTGATTGTAAGCGTAGAGTAGGAGATTTTCGTGGGGCAAATAATGACGATGCATTTGTGGAGCGCAGCAATCTTGACCTGAGGTTCGGAAAGACACCAAAGGGAGAAACGAAGAAGGTTGTGACACGTACGGAAAAATTATTAGAAAACTATCAACAATTAGTTGTTGAAGAAGTAGATACGACAAACACACTGCTCAACGAACTTATTGGTAAGGTACAGAATTTGAAGCAAGAGCATCATCCGATGGGGATGATAGTTCCCGTGCTTGTTCAGCGGCAACAAGGTGACTTTTACCACTCTGAAATTGATGAGATTAACGTTAAGCAACTCATACCTTTACGCTTGATACTTTCTACTGATGCTGATAAACTTTCTCCTGTGCTTCTCGATGCTGTTCATCAAGAGTTAAATACATTGGTTAGCAATGACGGAGGAAGAAATGCCTTAATTCTTCGCTCTATTACGGCGGCAGAATCCTATAATTTTACAGATGCTTACGATGATGCTACGGGCGCTCTTGCTGCTGATTCAACTTCAGTCACGGCTTTGTTACAACGCGCTTACGTTGGGTGTTTGATGGGGGAATTAAATTCTGAGAGCAAAATGCTCAAGTTGTCAGCGGCATTGACGGATATAGAACGTCTCATCAGTCACACACACTCAGATTGGGCGCCTGCATTCTATAATAAAGCAGTGCTTCTTACGGCAATGGGGCGCAAAAAGGAAGCGATAGATGTTTATACGAAAGCAATTGAACTAGATGCTCATCTAGCTCCTGCCTATTACAATCGTGCCTTGATTTACTTGGAATTCGGAAAACAATCTGAGGCAGAAATAGACCTCAGTCGGGCAGGGGAGTTAGGTCTTTATAAATCCTATAATCTATTGAAAAGCAGTAAACATAAACCCTAAACAATACTTTACTTATGATGAAACAATTTATTGCCTCATTGGCACTTGCTGGAGGTATGCTCATAGCAAATCCTCATGTATCTTTGGCGCAAGACACACGTGTTGATTTAACTTACGCTGCTGAAAAGGCGGTGAATTCTGTTGTGTATATTAAGGTGACTACTAACGCTAAGGTGCAAACTGTGCCTTATCATGATCCCTTTGAAGATTTCTTCAGTGAATTCTTTGGTCAAGGTGTGCCTCAACAACGCGAACGTAAAATTCAGACTCCCAAGCGCACTGGGGCTGGTTCTGGGGTTATTCTTACATCAGATGGTTATATTGTGACCAATAATCACGTTGTCGCTGATTAGTGAAATTGAATGATAATCGTGAACTCAAGGCACGTATTATCGGATTGGATAAAACAACGGACCTTGCCCTTATTAAGGTAGAAGAGAAGGGACTTCCCGCTATTACTGTTGCTAATTCCGACGATGTAAAACTTGGTGAATGGGTGCTTGCCATTGGTAATCCCTTCAGTCTTACCAATACGGTGACGGCAGGTATTATTTCTGCTAAGGCACGCACTTTAGGGGCGTCAAACGGCATTGAAAGTTTCATTCAAACAGATGCGGCGATTAATCCAGGTAATTCCGGAGGTGCACTCGTGAATGCTCGTGGCGAATTGGTGGGTATCAATGCCATGCTTTATTCACAAACAGGTTCGTTCAGTGGTTATGGTTTTGCTATCCCCACAAGCATTATGACCAAGGTTGTTGATGACCTTAAGAATTTTGGCACCGTTCAGCGTGCGATGTTGGGCATTCAATACACAGAGGTAAGCAATCACATTGCTATGCAACACGAAAAGGGTCTTGACGTTGATTTAGGAACCGTAAACGGACTTTATGTCAATCAAGTAACTCCCGATGGTGCGGCTGCGGTAGCGGGTATCAAGTCTGGCGACGTCATTATTAAGATAGACGGTAAGATGATTGAAAAGTCAGGTCAACTTCAAGAAGCGATTGCTGCGCATCGTCCTGGTGATAATGTGAAAATAACTTACCTTCGTGAAAAGAAAGAATACTCTGTTACCGTGACGCTTCGCAACGAACAAGGCACGACTACTGTGCTAAAAACTGTTGATGAAGACAAACTTGGTGTCGCTCTAGAGGAACTTTCAGCAAAGGATAAGCAGGCGCTCTCGCTTTCATACGGTCTTGTAGTGAAGCATATCAAGGCGGGTAAGATGCAGAAGGCAGGCATCACTAAGGGACTTATCTTGCTTCAAGTAAATGATAAGCAACTTCGCACCGTTGAAGATTGGAATGAGGCGGTTAAAGAAGCGAATATGTCAACTGACCGTGTGCTTTGGATTCGTGCTAAAACGCAGAGCGGACTCAATCGTAGCTTTACTATTGAGTTGGCTGATGAAGAGAAAAAATAAACAGATATTCGCACCCGCACACCGATACACAAGTGTTGCGGGTGTTATTTTTAATAATAATTTTAATATGTGGTTTTTATTTAGTACTTTTGCCAATGGCGATGTATATGTTGTGGAGTAATATATGGTGTGAATTTATGTTTGCAATAAAATTTACTCTTCTTCAATTTCTGTAATCATCACTATTTAATTGCTTGACATACAAAGATTCATTCATCTATATCTAAATCATTATGAAGAAACAATTAAAAAGAGTTAGCCGTTGGCTCGTGTGTGCATGTTTGATGCTTACGGCAGGTACACTTCAAGCTGAAGTGAACGAAAAACCCTTCGTGATTCCCGAATTGCAAACATGGACGGGTGCTGAGGGTGAATTAACGCTTTCAGGTACGGTTTGTGTGAGTGGTAGCGACAAGGAGCTTATGCGCGTAGCAAAAGCCTTTGCTGCTGATTATGAGCAGATGTTCGGTAAAGCACTCATCGTGAAGAAGGGAAGTCCTAAGGCTGGTGACATCCAATTCGTTTTGAAGAAAAAAGATGCAGCCTTAGGTAAGGAAGGTTACCGTCTTAATATCGGCAAGCATGTTACTGTAACCGCCGCTACAACTCAGGGTGCTTTCTGGGCAACACGCACATTGCTCCAGCTCTCTGAGCAAAATAAGGCGCTTCCCAAGGGTGAAACCGTTGACGTGCCCGTTTATGAATTGCGTGGTTTCATGATTGATGTAGCCCGTAAGTTTATGCCTATTGATTACCTCAATGACTTGGTGAAGGTAATGGCATATTACAAAATGAATGCCCTTCAGGTGCACCTCAACGACAATGGTTTCCGCCAATTCTTCGGTAATGATTGGGATAAGACTCCTTCTGCTTTCCGCCTTGAGAGCACTCAACACCCTGGGCTTACTGCTAAGGACGGTCACTACACAAAGCAGGAATTCATCGACCTTCAGATTTTGGGTGAAAATAACTACGTAGAAGTCATCCCCGAAATTGACGTGCCCGCTCACTGCTTGGCATTCGCACACTACAAGCCCGAACTCGGTAGTAAGGATTACGGTATGGACCACCTCGACATGTTCCACCCCGAAACCTACCCCTTCATCGATAGCGTCTTCCGCGAATATCTCGAAGGTGAAAATCCCGTGTTCCGCGGTAAGAAGGTAAACATCGGTACGGACGAATATAGCAACCGCGATAAGAAGGTGGTAGAAAAGTTCCGCGAATTTACTGACCACTAC
>CALCUV010000082.1 GCA_937906765.1 uncultured Prevotella sp. | reverse complement strand
GATACGTTCGAGGATCAAACCTATGCTCCCATCATCAACTCCGTTGCGGGTTTCCCTTCAGCGCTCATCAACCGCGCCGTTGAGGCCGACCCCTATTATGGACTTACCTACGGCGACAATTACGGCATCAAGGACTTGGTAGAACTGGTGAAAGTTCTCCCCACTGAAGCACAAATTGGTTTGAGCAGTAAACTCTCGGCAGACAATAAGGAAATTGAAGTCACCTCTTACTCAAAGTTCAATATCTCCATCTCCGACGCTTCGGCGTATGTCGTAGCCTACGCACTGCTCGAAGACAAACTCACGGGCGTTCAGACCAACTACTACGCTAAGTCTATGTCTAACCAAACGGGTATCACTGAAGCTGACCTTTCCGAAGAATTGCTCACTTATTACAACAAGAGCGACCGCTTCCTTGCCACCTACAACGATGTAGCACGCGGTATTTACGACGCTTGGGGCATCGAGGGTAGCATGAGTGGGGAAATTCAGAAGGGTAAGGCAAAGTCACACACTTATACCATCACTGTGCCCAGTACGGTGAAGAAAACGGAAAACCTTTCAATCGTAGTCCTTCTTATGGACGCTTACACGGGTGAAGTGATTGCAGCCGAAAAGGCAAAGCTTGGCGAAGAAAAGCTCACTGCCATTGGCGCAGTCACCAAGAGCGAAATGAACGCCAGCATCTCAGCTACCGAAGGTGCCGTAATCGTTTCCGCCGTGCGTGCCACAGCGAAGATTTACGCTCTCGACGGCAAATTGCTCGCCACACAAAGCGTAAATGGCTCGGCTACAATCCCCACCAACGGATGGAGCGGCACCATCATCGTCAGAGTGGAAAACGGCAACGATGTGGTTGTGAAGAAGGTCGTACTTTAACCCATAAAAATCAGGAGGAAAACTTGCGGGTTTTCCTCCTGATTTTTTATTGTTACGTCTATATAACAAACTATTGCTTCTATATAACAAACCCTCAGCAAGCATGTTACGGCACTGTTTTGTTTGTATTTAGGCAATGTGACACTTCACAAATCACTTTCGTAATGCCTTCCTACGGTGGGCAATGCACGCATAACTACCAGTTGTTATATCTCATTTTTGTTTGCCTTAGGCAATGGGAACTGTCCGGTAAACTTTGAAACGGCACACTAAAAATGAAGTCTCTTTTAGGGGCGCTTCGTTTACTTTTTCACCGCAGTTTTGTTAGTCATTAGGCAAGTGTCCCCTCCTACGGGGCAATGCATGCATAAATTTCAGATGGGGCAACCAAAGGTCGCGCAAGTAACTGCTATATTATGCTTTCCCGGAATCAATACCAGTAAAATTACAACGGAATAAAGTTTTGTACCAAGGGTTGGTATTTTTAGTACCACTACTGGTAGAAAAAATACCAGTCCTTGGTACAAAAAGTACCAGTACTGGTATTTAAAAGGAAACTGCTACGTTGCTCATCAATTTAGAACTTAGTTATGAACGTCAGTATACACCTTTCGTTCCAAATTCAACTACCTTGCATGTTATCGCGCTTACACAACTAAAGAGGGTGTGCCGAAATCTTGCGTTTCGACACACCCTCTTATATTATCTAGAAAAACTTTTGGGAATCACCTTTCTTAATGCGTCTGACTCCACATTTCTTCAGACCAAGCACCTGCATCTTTTCTTTGGTTTGTGCGTCCTTGAGTGTTAACCTCTTCATTAGAGATAACAATGCTTGCACAAAGCAAGTTGCTCAATTCAACTTTCACGACAGAAATTTTTGGAGTCTGATATTCAGCCTTCTTCTTTTGCATCATTTTACGTATATCTTTTTCTGGTTCTTAATAATCATACCACTGCGAGGCAAGTCCTTGATAACTCTCCCGCTCAGGTCATAAATTATTTCTGCACCGTCGCCATTCTGTTGCAGATTGTCAATACCTGTAGTAACTCTGCTATGCACAACGGTAAGCATCGCGGTGTTGAGATGCTCGGGGAGTGTCAAGCAGGCATGATACGGCGCCAGTGACGCTCCACTTCCGGCTTTTTGCATCTTGTCGCCTGTCAAGTTAAGAATATACTTTCCAGCAACTTCATTGCCACTCATCGCCTTGAATGTGCCAGCCCAACCTTCTTCCGTAATAATCTCGTCGTTCATCTGTTGCACAGCAGCTTCAAACAGAAGTTCCTGTCTGTCGTCCGACGGAGTGCCTGAATAGCGGAATATGTATGCTACTCCCGCTTTCAGCATTTCGCCCTCCTCAAGCTCAACGAACCTGATGGTGTTGTTGCCAAAAC
>CALCUV010000081.1 GCA_937906765.1 uncultured Prevotella sp. | reverse complement strand
ACTTTACAATGTTAAGGCCTCTACTTTATCTTTCCTTATTTCCGACGCACAATACTCTATAATAGCAAAAATGCCATTAGGTACATATTTCCTTTCTATTATTTGTTTGTTAATGAAAATTTAGATACCTTTGCATCACACCAATTAGCCCATCAGGGCTTTCTGGGATTGCCACTTATGTGGTTAAAAAGGACGTTACGAAACGTTATCTTTGGGTCTTCAAACTTCGCAAACTTGATTTCTCCCATAAAGATTTCGGCAACTCGGAACGTCCACGTTGGGTGTATTGTATCCCGTTGTTGACATGATTTTATCGTGTCAACAGTAGTGTGTATATAATATATCATGGCGTGGGCTGGCTGCGTTGCTTATTCTTGGGAGAAGGGCAATGCGAAGGCCTGAAGACTGGGATAAGCGGTAAGTACAGATTCCCACGTCTTTTTTTGTATCTATACTAATCAACTGAATTTGGGGAGTCTATAGGTAATTAACATATTCGTTCAATGGGTTATCTAAACTATGTAGTGTCCTTTTTTAGAAAAAGTTTATTTAATACCATAAAAGAGGTGGAGTATAACTTATCAAGTAATATAAAGCCGGCATTAATGGTAGTGGTTTTAAGTTGTATTTTTTCTTCTTGTGGTGATGATGGAGATTCTGAAAATCAATCTCAAAATTCACAACAAGCAGAACTCATAAACAAATTGACAACACACAAATGGTATTATTCTGGTTATGATGTTGATTTTCAAGAAACGCAGAGGAATAGCATCTACTTCTTCGAGGATGGTGTGGGGGTAACTCATTTCTATCGGAAGTCACCATGGATAGGCGTTGAGGAGGAGGATGAAACTTTCACTTACAAAGTAACTGGTTTGCAAGTTGTTGTTGACTATGATCATGGAGATACTTTTGAATACCAATATATAGGTGGGGAGTTATATGACGCAAGATTTTCAGAAATATACACTCCACAGGATTTTACAAATAACGACTTAGAGTATATTAAAGATTTTGACCCCAAAGAAAAGGAATTTAAGAAAGAAATCTTAGAGTCTATTAAAAAGAACTTGCAAGTAGAAGAATATTTTGATGGTTACGAATACACATATACGTTCCATAAGACGTTAGAAACAATTTTTCCATCCAGTAACATCAAATATGGTATAATGTTTAATGGTGTTTGCAACCAATATAAATATTGTAAGAAATCATATTGTAAAGAACATTGTTGGTATAAATATGCGGAAAAAGAACAATTAAAATACAAGGCATATGTATATCCAGTAGATGGGCATGATGATTATGCTCTTTACGATATGTACTTGGAAACCAAGAAAAATATTGAGAAGAAAATGCAATCTGGAGAATCCTTAACAGAGAGTGAAAAGGATTTATATAGATCTATCAAAACATATTTAGAAGATATGCAGGATAATAATTATAATGCTTATCCTTTTGTTGAAATTGATGACGAGAGATTTATTTTAGAAGATTATAGATTTTAACATATTAACATTAATAACAATTTTAAAATTACATTTTATGAAGAATTTAAGATTTTTAATTTCAGGGATTTTCTGTATTCTGATTTCTTATTCACTCTGCAGTTGTGGTGGTGATGATGATGATGAGTCAAATCAGTCAGCTCAACCTTCAACTCCCAACCCTTCTCAACCTAATTCAAACAAAAGACTCGTCAAAATAGATGAACTGGGGGAGGAAACTATAGAATTTAAATATGATAATCAAGGGAACCTTGTTTTTGTATCTGTAGTCGAAGGCGATGAATATAGCGAATTTACCTACGAATATGGTAATAATGAAATCATTGTGAGAGGTTTTGAAGAAAAGCGTTTGGATGGAACAGGAGGTGATAATGTAAGCAAAACGTACCATTTATTAGATGGAAAAGTAATTTCTTTAGCAGTAGAAGAAGAATACAATGAATTTGTAGATGGGTACTATGAAAAAGAAAGTTATGTCTATAATTTTGTGTATAATAATACAAATAATCATCTTACTCGTGTTAGTTGTAATTCTCACGATGGTTCGGAGGAGTATAATTTTTCATGGATAGACGGAATGTTAAAAGAGGTGCAGTCTATTGTTAATACCCATTTTTCATATGAATCTCATAAAACATACGTTTACAATACTAATCCACTTGTATGTAAAGGATTCTTACCTCTCCTGTCAGATCCAGAAATGTTGGAAGAGTGTTATCTATTGATAGCAAAACCAGAATTGGCATTAATGACTGTAAATTGTCTTCCATATTCTCTAAAAATTGACGGTTCCCTTTTCGAAACCTTTACTTACGAATTTGATAATGAAGGTTATATCAGAAAAGTCTATAGTCAAGCAGAATCGGGAAATAATGAAGATGCTATATATATATTCACTTGGGAATAATGCAAAACTTACATAGTGGTTCTTGTTAATCCGAAATAGTAAAAGATGAAGATGGATGGGGCTGGGAAAATACAACAACCATTAATTAAAAATGTCTCAAGTTATTTTTTTAGCGTTACTTATACATATAATCAGTCTAATGGAATTCTTCGAATTTACGCAGGTGATGAAGTCGAAGTCAAATGAATGATCATTATAAATCCTAACACCATAATAATAGATTGATTCAACTTATCATCGCAATGCATAAGTTACGCAATATACATTAATCAGCAAATTACTCCGCCCTACAGGTGCGTTTCACTTGTAGGGCGGAGTAATATTTAAACAGCAAAAAAACATGAGGTTTAGAGCCAATCGTTACTAAACGCTTTGCATAAGCAACCATTCTGTAGCGGCAATTACTTTGATAGTGTAACCTTCCACTTCTATGGTTTCATTGGTTTCAAAAGTGACGAGGGTAAGGTTTTTGCATTTAAGTTTCTTTGCAGCATTCACCAAACCGCGCACTTCTCTTGTTCGGGTCTTTTCGTTAGATACATCATACGATACTTGTATCAACTCTTGCACATTACCATCCTTTGCAACAAGGAAATCCACTTGGAAAGTATCCTCCTTATAGTAGAAGATATCACAGAATTGGGGCTTGTAGCGACGAAGTAGTTCTATACATACAATGTTCTCTAATCGCCAACCTATGTTCTCTAAAGAAAAATTATCTTCTCGCTCTGTAACAAAGGAGGTGTCTATGACATACACCTTTTCGTTTCTCACGCGCTCCTTGCTCTTGAAGGAAAAACGGTTAATTCCTACCAGTAGAAACGCTTCTTTGAGGTAAGAGTAATAATTTTCTGCAGTATGGTTTGAGACTCCAAACAATTCACCAACGGTCTTAGCGACAAACTCCTGACAATAATTATCAGCAAGGTATGCAGCAATTCTTCTGAGCGCTTCGATATTACGCACTTTAAAACGGTGGGCAATATCATTTTTAATAATCGCGTCAATCAATCCGTTGACATACCCCCTACGATTTGTTTCATTCAGCAGTTCTGGAAATCCACCTTGTTGTTGATATTCCTGAAGTGCTACCTTACGAAGCGCCTTTGACTTTGTAGAAACCGAAGTCTTCTCTACGTTCTTAATCGTGCAAAATTCAGAGAACGAAAATGGATAAAGTTCCACTTTATTGTTCCTCCCTGTTAAGTGGGTGCTCAACTCATTACTGAGCAGTTTAGAATTTGATCCCGTTATAAACAGGTGAATCTTTTGTCGCAACAATCTGTTGACAAATAAGGGCCAACCTGCAACGTTCTGGATTTCGTCAAAGAATAGATATTTAAAATCTCCGTAAGTCATGTATAAGGCTTCAAGAAGATTGTCTAAATCATCTGTTTGAAGTCCTTCCAAACGCTCATCATCAAAATTTACATACGCAAAATTGATAGACTTTCGCCTGAGGAACATTTCACACAGCGTAGATTTACCACTTCGTCGAACCCCAATCACTACTTGTGCACGATTGCTATTTAGATCCAACTGCGATTCTTCTGGACGTGAACAATACTCGGAATAATCATTTGCTAGCATTTCCTCACGCTGGTCTGCTACTATAGATTGTAACTTTTGTATATCCATAATCTCATGTTTTACCCTACAAAGATACGTCTATTTCCATAAAACGGCAATTTTCTGTAATTCTATTTCCATAAAACGGGCATTTTTAGGGTTTCTACTTCCATAAAACTGTTAAAATTCCAATTTTTATTTCCATATTTCAGATGTATTAGAGATTCTAACGCTATAGTTAGGAGTACAAAAGTTGAGTATAGAACATAACAACTCCGCCCTGCAAGTGTCTATTGCTTGCAGGGCGGAGTAATGTTTTCTATGCTCTAAAAAAGATTAGAGGTTGGGGTTGATAGAACTCCATTCAGAGATTGCGGGAACGATGCCGAGCGTTACGAGTTCGTCACGCATCTTGCAGAGGTGTTCGTAAGAAGCATCGAGCTTAGCGATTTCGTCAGCAGTACCAACGGGCATCTTGTATGAGCAACCGTTCTTGTCGAGAACTGTGTCCATTGCCATCATGATGTGGTTGTACTTTTCGTTGCTTACGTAAGTACCAGCGGGGAAACGGAAGGGTTCGCCACCCATTACTGAACGAATCATTTCTACAGAAAGGTAAGAGGGGCTCTGGAAAGATGAACGACCGCGGAGCTTGATGATTGCAGCACCACCCTGAGTTACGTCCTTCTTCATTTGTTCCCATTCTTCAGCGGGGAATTCTGCTGTACCGATAAGGTCGTTAAGGGGCTTGCCAGCTACCTTTACTGCGCTACCGAATACTGCCATTTGTTCGCCGTGACCACCGTAAGTTGCGCAACCGGTGATTTCGCTCTGCATTACGCCGAACTTCTTAGCGAGTGCGCTCTGAAGACGAGTTGTGTCGAGACCTGCGAGCGTTGTAACCTGACCAGGCTTCAAACCTGAGTAGAGAAGTGTTACGAGACCAGTGAGGTCAGCGGGGTTAAAGATGATAACAACGTGCTTAACATCGGGGCAGTAAGCCTTAATGTTCTTACCGAGTTCTTCAGCAATCTTGCAGTTACCAGCGAGAAGGTCTTCGCGAGTCATACCTTCCTTACGGGGAGCACCACCTGAAGAGATGATGTACTTAGCACCTGTGAATGCTTCCTTTACATCAGTAGTAGCAGTGATGTTTACATTGTCAAAACCGCTCTGACGCATTTCTTCAGCTACGCCTTCGGGTGAGAACACGTCGAAGAGGCAGATGTTAGAAGTGAGGCCCATCATGAGGGCTGACTGAACCATGTTGGAGCCGATCATACCAGCTGCACCAACGATTACGAGCTTTTCGTCTGTTAAGAATGCCATGTTATTGTAATAAATTTGAGAAATGTGTTTACTATTTTGAGGGTTGCCAAAGGGCGAGACTCCTCCTCGGTACAAAGTTACGCTTTTTCTGCAGATTAAGAGGAGAGATTTTGCAAAAAAGATATGGAAACTTTTGAGGGGGATATTGTGGAGGAAAATTATTCGGCACTTCGTTAAAAATATAAGTATTACATTTCAAATTATAAGTTACTTAATTTTTCGTAAGTCTCAAATAGTTTTTCTGCCTCCAAAAACTTTATGCCTGCGAAGCAACTCTGTCACTATCAATCAACTGCAAGAGTTTTTCTACAGCTTCTTCCGAGGGAATATTCTTCTCTACGCACTGCTTACCACGGTAAAGGCTGACCTTACCTCGGGCTGCGCCTACATAACCATAGTCGGCATCCGCCATCTCTCCGGGACCGTTGACAATACATCCCATGATGGCGATTTTGAGTCCCTTGAGGTGGGCAGTTGCTGCCTTAATGCGGGCAATGGTTGCCTGAAGGTCGTAAAGCGTACGGCCACAACCCGGACAGGAAATATATTCCGTCTTCGTAGTGCGCTGACGCGTCGCTTGAAGTATGCCAAAGGCGGTATCATCTTGGCGCTGGAGCGGAATATTTGGGCGTCCCTGTGGCGGATTATTGAAGAGGCAGATGCCGTCAATAAGATTGTCGAAAAGGAGTGCGCCACAATCGGCCGCCGCACGGATTTGGAAGTCCTCCATTTGAGGTGCCGTAAGGGCATAATGTTGGAAGGCAATAACGGGATGGTTCAGTCCCTCGCTCCAGAGTTCGTGAATGAGCGCACGCTGTTCGCCAAGGCGGTTGGCATGATTACTTTGCGCCACGATGACTACTTCAGGATGCTGACGCAGGAAGGCTTTCACCTCGGCATTACATCCCGTGTAAGTCAAGAAAAGGAACTTCAGGTCTGCACGGCAGCCGCCCACGAAGGGAAGTGATGTAGGCGTGAATGCAGGATACGTACCCTCTTCGCCCTTCCATGCAGGGAGGTCAAGGATATACCCTACCCCATCCATGCGCTTCTTGGGGAGCGCTCCGCCGCAATATACGTAGTCGGGGATGACGGTTCCGTAATCCTCTTCCCCACCCAATCGGCAGGAAATCACTACGGGGAGGTTCGTACCGCCAATGTTGCGTACGGGCATCGTTGCGCGTCGCTCGGGATGGAGCCAGTCGAAGGCGCCACAGGCACGTGCCGTGATGGGTTGGTGATTGTTGCGCTGCTCAATGACATAGGATGCCAACTTGTAGGCAACGGGGATTTCGCATTCGGGAGCCTCGCTCAACGATACGCGGAGTGTGTCGCCAATACCGTCAGCAAGGAGCGCACCAATGCCTGCTGCACTCTTGATTCTGCCGTCTTCGCCCTCGCCTGCCTCAGTCACGCCGAGGTGAAGGGGGAAGGTCATCTTCTCCTTACTCATGACGGCGCAAAGCAAGCGCATGCTGCGCACCATGACAACCGTATTGCTGGCCTTAATGGAGATAACAACGTCCTTGAAATTCTGCTTCACGCAAATGCGTAAGAACTCCATGCAACTCTCTACGATGCCCTCGGGCGTATCGCCGTAACGGCACATAATACGGTCGGAAAGCGACCCATGGTTTACGCCTATGCGAAGCGCCGTTCCGTGTTCGCGACAAATATCAAGCAAACGCGTGAAGCGCTCTTCGAGGCGCTGGAGTTCGGCAGCATATTCCTCGTCCGTATATTCCAACGACTTGAACGTACGTGCGGGATCTACGTAATTACCAGGGTTGATGCGCACCTTCTCTACCACCGTTGCGGCAACGTCTGCCACATTGGGGTTGAAGTGTACGTCTGCCACGAGCGGATTTGTGAGTCCCGCCTCGTTGAGTGCCTTGCGGATGGGTTCAAGAGCGCGTGCCTCAATCGTACCTTGGGTAGTGAGACGCACATAATCGCCTCCCGCCTCAATGATTGCGCGACACTGCGCAATGCTACCCTCTGTGTCGGTCGTGGCAGTGGTGGTCATACTCTGAATACGGATGGGGTGGTCACCGCCAAGCGGACGGTTGCCAATCATTACTTCATGAGATTTGCGCGGTGTGTAATTGAAGAGTTCAGAACCGCAATGGAAGTAGCGCATAGGGGATTCCTATTTAGAAATAGATGAATAAACTTTTTGGTTTTAGGTATTCATACCCCCTCCCCGCCTTTGGCGGTACTCCCCCTATCTTAAGGGGAGAGTTTATAATGATTTATTCGCTTTAGATTCCAACTAAAGAGCGAGTAGAGGACTGTTGTTTGATAACAAAGGAAGTATGTAACCCATCTCTCCCCTTAAGATAGGGGGAGTACCGCCAAAGGCGGGGAGGGGGTATGTATTTTCTACATTTGCTCTTGAAGAACACCCCTCAAACTTAAACTCTGATAAAACAATAAAGCGCTGAAGCACATGATAGTAACCTTGTGCTTCAACGCTTTATTGTGTAAAAATTAATTTGTCTTGAAAGCGTATTTTACTTCAGAGAGTTCCTCGTTTGCCTTTACGATTTTAGACTTGAGGCCTTCCTTATACGCCACGAGTTTTTCAGCAAGAGCGGCGTCGGAGAGTGAAATCATCTGAGCGGCAAGAATACCAGCGTTGAGCGCACCGTTTACGCCCACCGTTGCAACGGGAATTCCGGGAGGCATCTGTACGATAGAGAGTAGCGCATCTAATCCGTCGAGCATACCCTTAATAGGTACACCAATTACGGGTACGTTAGTGCTTGCAGCAACTACACCGGGGAGCGCAGCTGCCATTCCTGCACCAGCAATGATTACCTTAATGCCACGCGCTTGTGCAGACTTTGCGAAATCCTCAACTTCCTGAGGTGTGCGGTGTGCAGAAAGGGCGTTCATTTCAAAGGGAATTTCCATATCGTTAAGGAACTTTGCTGCTTTTTCCATAACGGGCAGGTCGCTGGTGCTACCCATGATAATGCTTACGAGAGGTGTCATGAGATAAGAGGTATTTAGTGATTATAGATTGTTTATTTTTGCGATTAAAATGACGTGAAATTTCGCCTTAAATAGGTATGCGCAACAGCATATTAGTCATTGTGTTTCCAAAGTCTTAAATTCGACGCACAAAGTCTAACTTTAGAAAAACAATATCTTAAATTGTGACGCGTGTTTAAACCTTTTAATAATCAAAAAGTTATATAGAGGTCAAGCAGTGCTGATTTCAAGTCTCAGCAACTTGCTCTAAGTGAGCCACATGCAACCTGCGCCACACACGATGCCGATGAGCACGCCCCACCCTAATCCCGCAAGTGTGTGAACGCGTAAGATGTAGCGGGCGGTGCAAACCATTCCTGTGTAAAGTATGGCAAGGCAGAGCCAAAAGAGGGGGTTGAAATTAAAGTAGAGTCCCAACACCATTAAAGCCCCAATGATGCCTCCCGCACTGGCGGCGTGGGTGCTCACCTTGAGAATGGGGTTAATGAAAAAGCAGATTAACTGAATGGCTAATGCTCCGATGATGAGGCTGAGCGTAAATTGTGGCATGCAAATCAGCATCATGATGTAAAGCAATAGGACATAGGAGAAAATGGATAGGGCATAGGGCATGTAACGATGCTCTTGCTGATTTAATTCTCTATGTCGCCAGCCGCTAATTTTGATATATAAAAAGATGAGTGTGCGGGGAAGTAGCGCCGTAAAGAAATAGACCATCCCAATGACGATTCCCTTGTATTCCCAAGGCAAAAGTCGCAAATGACTGAACGAGAAAACGAGCAGAAATGCAAGTACAGGGAGATAGAAAGGGGAGGTGAGGGCGGATATTAATTTTGCGCTTCTGAGCAGTAGTCGATTGTCCAAAGTTTTGTTTGTGTTGTTGTTGTTTAAACGATTAACGTTTAACGATTAACGTTTAACGGGGAATGGGGAGTGGTTATTTTGCGTAAGCGCTTCTCGGGGATGCCGAGTTGTTCGCGATATTTTGCCACCGTTCTGCGCGCCACGGGGAACCCTAACTTGCTCATTTCCGCTGCAATCTGTTCGTCGGAGAGCGGTTTGGTTTTGTCTTCTCCCGCCACCAGTTCTTCTAATTTCAGATGCATTAGCGGGGTGGACAGTTCTTCACCCTGTTGTGAAATAAAGGAGTTGGGGAAGAATTTCTTGAGAGGGTAGGTGCCGTAGGGCGTTTGTAGATATTTGTTTCTGATAAGTCGTGACACGACAGAGAGGTGCATCTCTAATTTTTCGTTGATGTCTCTGAGGTTCATCGGTTTGAGCAACGCCTCATCGTCATTGTTTAGGAAGAAGGCGCGTTGTTCTTGCACGATAATCCGTCCCAATTTGCGCAGAGCAACGGTGCGCATGTTGACAATGTTCATGAAATTTCTGGCAGCGGCAATTTTGTCTTGCACTAACAGAAGTTCGTCTAACTGTGACTTGGGCAACTGCTCCTTCTTCGGACTGAGTTGGCGCACCATCTCAAGGTAGGAAGGACTTACGCAAAGTTCGGGCACATTTCCGTTGTTGAGTTCTATGGCAATGTCACCATCGTTGCTCACCATTACGAAGAAATCGGGGACAATGGTAGGTGCGCTTGCCGAAATCCCTTCGTTAAACCCTGCACCGGGTTTTAAATTTAGGTGTTTGACCACCTGAATGACCGCATCAAAGTCAGCTTCAGAAAGGCGTAAGCGTTGGCGCAACTCCGTCCACTTCTTGTGGATGAAAAGGTCAAAATGCGTTTCCACAATCCGAATTGCCGTAGCCTTTAATTTCGGTTCTAAGGTCTTTGCCTGTAATTGCAGGAGCAGACATTCTTGCTCGTTGCGCGCTCCAACGCCAAAGGGTTCCAAGGTTTGGAGTAACTTCAAGAGGCGTTCGAGTTGGGCTACGCTCACGTTCTTATGGAAATAAACGAAGAGTTCATCAGAGAGCAATTCCAAGTCTTTCAGCAAGTAGCCATTGTTGTCGAGCGACCCGATAAGGTAAGTCATCACTTCGTGTTCCTCATCCGTGAGGTCGAAGTTGATGAGTTGTGCCTCGAGCGAGTCATAGAAGGTGGCGGTTTCGGTAATCAGGGCATCGTTGCTGGTATAATCGGGGAAGTAACTCTCACCGATGCGATTGTCAGAGATGTCCAGTCCGTCATCATCGTTAGGGAAGTCCGAGCGTCCCTCATCATAGTCGGCGTCGCGCCCAATGTCTTCGCTCTCGTGGAGTTCTGAGGTGTTGTCAGTCTCTTCCGTGTTGTTGAAATCTTCATCCCAATCCTCGCGAGCCTCAAGTGCGGGATTTTCTTCCATTTCCTTCATCACCTGTTCCTCAAAATCCACCAAACTACGCTCAGCAAGTTGCCCTGCAGCCACTTGCTGTTTATGCTCCAACTTAAACGATTGTTCCTGTCGCTGAGTGGAGGTTTGTCGTGTGCGTTGTTTTTGAGAAAATGCCATGAAGAGGAGAAAAAGGGTAGGAGAGGGGGGAACTTAGAAGTGCTAATCTGTCTAGATATCTAGAGTTTATAGATGGTCTAGAGCAACTAAGTTTTCTAAGTTCCCACCTGCTCGTTTACACTACAGGACAACCGTTCTTCGTTTCTCGGTCAAGGGTGATTACACCAAGCGAACCGTCAAAGTTTTCAGCAGAAAGAATCATGCCTTGACTTTCAATGCCGCGGATTTTGCGGGGCGGGAAGTTGGCAATGAAACAGATTTGCTTGCCCACGAGTTCTTCGGGCGCATAATGCTGAGCAATGCCCGAAAGAATGGTGCGGTTTTCAAGGCCGTCGGCAATAAGGAACTTCAATAACTTATCCGCCTTGGGCACACGCTCACATTCGAGCACCGTACCTACACGGATGTCCAACTTTTCCCAATCTTCAAAACTTACATTGGGCTTAATGGGTTGTGCCTTAAAGTTCTTTGCTTCTTCAAGTTGCTTGAGGCGCTCATTTTCTTCCTTAATCTTTTCGAGGCGAAGCATCTGCGCGTCGATAGCATCATCTTCAATTTTCTCAAAGAGCAATGCGGGTTCTTCCAACTGGTGACCTGCAATAAGGAGGTCTGTATTACCGAGGCGACTCCAATCTGCATTTTCCATCTTGAGCATACCGCGGAGTTTTGCAGAACTGAAGGGGAGGAAGGGTTCAAACGCAATGGCGAGGTTTGCTACAAGTTGGAGCGACAAGTGCATGATAGTCTTCACGCGTTCAGGATCTGTCTTCACCACCTTCCAAGGTTCGCTGTCGGCAAGATACTTATTACCGATACGTGCCAAGTTCATCGCTTCCTTCTGGGCATCGCGGAAGCGGAAAGTGTCGAGAAGGCGCTCCACTTCTGCCTTCACGTTGGTGAATTCCTCAATCGTTGCCTTGTCCGTCTCAGTGAGTTCGCCACAAGCGGGAACTACGCCGTCGTAATACTTTTTTGTGAGCTGGAGGGCGCGGTTTACGAAGTTGCCATAAACGGCTACGAGTTCGTTGTTGTTACGTGCTTGGAAGTCTTTCCACGTAAAGTTATTGTCCTTTGTTTCAGGCGCATTTGCCG
The DNA here is from genome assembly GCA_937906765.1 of uncultured Prevotella sp. Lineage (GTDB taxonomy): Bacteria > Bacteroidota > Bacteroidia > Bacteroidales > Bacteroidaceae > Alloprevotella. The sequence goes on along the minus strand of CALCUV010000081.1, from coordinate 738 downwards.
TCAAGACATAGCGGAGCACATCCTGCTTTCCGGGGAAATCCACCAAGTATTCGTGGAGCCACACTGCCCAGTTGCGCGACGTAGAAATCTTATCGTCTTCAAGGTTCAAGAATTCGTTAGAAGGCACATTCTCGGGGAGGATGTAAGAACCCTCAGCCTTGAGCATCGTTGGGAATACGATGCAGTGGAAAACGATATTGTCCTTACCGATGAAGTGAAGGAGGCGCGTATCTTCCTGCTTCCACCACTTTTCCCAGTCATTGGGGAGCAACTCTTTCGTATTCGAGATATAACCAATGGGAGCGTCAAACCAAACATAGAGCACCTTGCCCTCAGCTCCCTCAACGGGAACAGGGATACCCCAATTCAAGTCGCGCGTTACGGCACGGGGGCGAAGACCCAAGTCTAACCAACTCTTACATTGACCATACACGTTGGGGCGCCACTCTTTGTGGTCTTCCAAAATCCCCTTCTCGAGCCACTCTTGGTAATCGTTGAGCGGAAGATACCAATGGCTTGTGGGGCGTTTTACAAGTGCGTTGCCCGTAGCGGCATTGTAGGGGTTGATTAACTCTTCGGGTGAAAGCGTAGAACCACACTTTTCACACTGGTCGCCATACGCATCAGCGGCATGGCAACGGGGGCACTCGCCTTTGATATTGCGGTCGGTCAAGAATTCCTTCGCTTCTTCCATGCTCAAGCAGAGCGGTGGCAAAAGACGGATGACATTGGTACCAC
>CALCUV010000080.1 GCA_937906765.1 uncultured Prevotella sp. | reverse complement strand
GGTAGTGCTCATGGAAGTTATACAGATTCAGAAGGACGCGAGCGTCCGTCGTATTTCTATCCCACACTTTCAGGAGTGGCTCGCTCACTCAACTTCTACCCTATCGGGGATGAACGCCCCGAAGACGGCATTGCCTCACTCGCTATCGGACTGGGGAAATACATTGTTGACGGAGGGGTTACCTTACGCGTGTCTCCCAAACACCCACACCATATCCTTCAACTTAGCGACACGGTAATGGCATTGAGAGAAACGCAAACGCGCTTTTATGCTTTGGACTTACGTTCAGCAGAAACTAGCGATACATTCTCCCCTGATGATGCGTTCAACCTACGCCGACTTTCGCTAAAGGATGCTGAGGCACACGACTCTCTTCGTTATGTAGCATCTACTTATGATCCCTACGACCAGATTATCCGTGATGGTTATTACCCTGGAGGACGCAAAATCATTTCCTTCTCCAACATGCTACAACATGACCTTTTCCCATTAGCATCAACCATTTCTAAACTCTTAGAAGTAGGGCGCCAAGAAATGGGACGTCCCGTGGAAATTGAGTTTGCCATGGATATCAAACAAGGAACTGACGGCACGAAACGAGCAGAATTTTATCTCCTCCAAATTCGCCCCATCGTGGATAGCAAGGAAGTGATTGACGAAGACCTCCCCTTAATACCTGAGGAAGAAACACTCATCACAACACATAATTGCCTGGGCAACGGCATTGTCACAGACGTTTGTGACGTTGTCTATGTAAAAACTGAAGGTTTTAATGCTGCTAATAACCAACAAGCGGCATACGACATCGAACGCATCAATGCGCAACTCATGGCAGAAGAACGTGGGTACGTACTTGTCGGTCCTGGACGTTGGGGAAGTTCAGACCCTTGGTTAGGATTGCCCGTTAAATGGCCGCATATCAGTGGCGCAAAAGTCATTGTGGAATGCGGACTCGAAAATTACAGAATAGATCCCAGTCAAGGCACTCACTTCTTCCAAAATCTCACGTCATTCGGAGTGGGTTATTTCACCATTAATCCCTTCCGAGCGGACGGACGCTTTGACGAAGCACGACTCAATGCCCTACCCGCCGAAAACGAAACTCCATACGTTAGACACGTGAAACTCTCAACTCCACTCACCATCAAAATGGACGGCAGAAAAGGTATCGGTGTAGTTCACTAAAAATCGGTTACTTCTAAAGTTAATCGTTTCCTTAACATTTAACCATTCCCTCCTCTCACACTTTTAGTTATTTTAAGCATATTTTCTGCATTATTTCTCAAAAACGAGGAACATTGGCACAGGATTTGCTATAACTATTGTATGAGAGGAGGGTTTTACTATGCAGAGAGGAGCGATAATACGCTATTTTTTGTTAACTTTGCAGGTTGAAACAAAATAACTACACGAAAATATAATTAAAATAAAAATACGTCAGAGAAATGATTACAGTTTCTAACCTCGCCATTCAGTTTGGCAAGCGCGTCCTTTATCAGGACGTTAACATGAAGTTCACATCTGGAAATATTTATGGTATTATCGGTGCCAATGGTGCTGGTAAATCCACACTGCTCAAAGCAATTTCAGGTGAACTTGACCCTACAAAGGGTAAAATTGAATTAGGTCCCGGCGAGCGCCTCTCTGTACTTTCTCAGGACCACTTTAAGTACGACAGCTACACCGTTCTTGACACCGTGTTGATGGGGCACACCGTAATGTGGGACATCATGCAGCAACGCAATGCCCTTTATTGTAAGGAAGAATTTACCGATGAAGACGGCATCTTGGCGGCAGAGTTGGAAGATAAGTTCTCAACAATGGGCGGTTACACTGCCGAAAACGATGCAGCAACCCTCCTTTCGGGTCTTGGCATTAAGGAAGCGCTTCACGGCAAATTGATGGGCGACCTTTCGGGTAAGGAAAAGGTGCGCGTGATGTTGGCGCAGGCACTCTTCGGTGAACCCGACAACTTGCTCCTTGACGAACCTACGAACGACCTTGACTTGGAAACCGTAGAATGGTTGGAAGATTACTTGGGCAACTTCGAACACACCGTGCTCGTTGTGAGTCACGACCGCCACTTCCTCGACCAAGTGTGTACACACACCGTGGACATCGACTTCGGCAAGGTAACACTCTTCTCGGGTAACTACTCTTTCTGGTACCAGTCAAGTCAGTTGGCACTCCGTCAGGCGCAAAACCAGAAGCAGAAGGCGGAAGAGAAGAAGAAGGAATTGGAAGAATTTATCCGTCGCTTCTCTGCTAATGTGGCGAAGAGTCGTCAGACAACTTCTCGTAAGAAGATGCTTGAAAAACTCAATGTGGAAGAAATCAAGCCCTCTACACGTAAGTACCCCGGCATCATCTTCCAGATGGAGCGCGAACCGGGCAACCAGATTCTGGAGGTTCAGGACCTGAAGGCCACCATGGAGGACGGCACTGTCCTGTTCGACAACGTAAGTTTCAACATAGAGAAGGGCGAGAAGGTGGTATTCCTCAGCCACGACCCACGTGCCATGACAGCCCTGTTTGAAATCATCAACGGCAACCGCGAGGCACAGGGCGGAACATACAACTGGGGCGTTACCATCACCACCGCCTACCTGCCCGTGGACAACACCGAGTTCTTCCAGTCGCAACTGAACCTGGTGGATTGGCTCAGCCAGTTCGGCGAGGGCAACGAAGTATATTTCAAGGGTTTCCTTGGTCGCATGCTATTCTCCGGCGAAGAGGTGCTGAAGAAGGTGAACGTACTTTCCGGCGGTGAGAAGAACGCCAACTGCCTCATTCTGGACACTCCCACCAACCACCTGGACCTGGAGAGCATACAGGCTTTCAACAACAACCTGAAGCAGTACAAGGGCAACGTGCTCTTTGCCAGCCACGACCATGAATTTATCCAAACCGTAGCCAATCGCATCATCGAACTCACCCCAAACGGCATCATCGACAAATACATGGACTTCGACGAATACCTCACATCCGACGAAATCCACGCTCTTCGCGAAAAAATGTACAAATAACACATCAAAATAGCAAATATTATATAAACGAAATAACCTATGCGAATTAAAATATTTATAATTTCACAATAAAATTAAGGAGAATTCAAGATACAACGACGTTGAAAACGTCGAAGTAAAAAACAAGCCCTCTCTCATAAGATTATCTTATCTCCCCTTTGTTTATTAATAGCTTGAATAATTGCTTTATTTTTTATCGGGCACCAATAA
>CALCUV010000079.1 GCA_937906765.1 uncultured Prevotella sp. | reverse complement strand
GTCGATCATTACAGAAGAGAAACCATTGTCGATACATTCCTTACAGATTTCGAAAGAATCACCGTGGTCGAGGTGAAGAACGATTTCAGGATTTTCGCAACCGAGTTCCTTAGCGTATTCAACAGCACCCTGAGCCATGTAGCGGAGCAATGTAGCGTTAGCATACTGACGAGCACCCTTAGAAACCTGAAGGATAACGGGAGACTTTGTTTCAACAGCAGCCTTGATGATAGCCTGCATCTGTTCCATGTTGTTGAAGTTGAACGCGGGGATTGCGTAACCACCGTCGATGGCGCGAGCGAACATTTCCTTAGTGTTCACCAAGCCGAGGTCTTTGTAACTTACCATAATTTAAGTTTTATTAAAAGAAGTGTTAAAGTTATCTTTGGCAAATTTACAACTTCTCGCGAACCTACCGAAATTTACCCCCTAAAAATTTATGAAATATTTGTTGTGCCCGCAAACAAACCCCGTCAACCCCTGCTATCTGCCATTTTTTGCTTAATTTAGCAGTCAAAACAGGTTCTGATTAAAGGAGAAAGGAAAAAGGAGAAAGGAGAAAGTCCGTGCGGATGGACATTGCGCCAGCCATTTCTTCTTTTTCATTTCTCATTTCTCCTTTCAAAAAACTTTTGCTATGGTTCAACTTATCTTCGAACACTTTCCCAATCTTACCGACGAGCAGCGCAGTCAGTTTGAACAATTAGATGCGCTTTACCGCGACTGGAATGCGAAAATCAATGTGATTTCTCGCAAGGATATTGACAATCTTTACTCGCACCATGTGCTTCATTCTTTGGGTATAGCCAAGGCGGTGACCTTCCGTCCCGGTACAAAAATTATGGACATCGGTACGGGTGGCGGTTTTCCCGGTATTCCTCTTGCCATACTCTTCCCCGAATGCGAATTTCTCTTGCTTGACAGCATCGGTAAGAAGGTGAAGGTGGCGCAAGCCGTAGCAGAGGCTATTGGTTTGAAGAATGTGACCTGCGCACACCGCAATGTGATTGAGGAAAAGGGTAAGTTTGACTTCGTGGTGAGTCGTGCCGTGATGGATATGGGCGACTTGTATAAATTGGTGCGTAAGAATGTGGCGAAGGAGTGTCGCAATGCCTTGCCCAACGGCATCGTGGTGCTCAAAGGCGGAGATTTGGTCAACGAGTTGGCCCCCTTCAAAAAATGTTCTACCACTTGGAATCTCAGCGACTACTTTAAGGATGAGTTTTTTGAAACGAAGAAGGTAATATACGTACAATGCTAACCGTGAAGAAATTTGTGGTAAATCCTATTGAGGAATCTACCTTTGTTATATACGACGAAACGCGTGAGGCGGCTATTGTAGACTGTGGTGTGTTGTACCCTGAAGAAGAGGTGGCGCTTGCTGATTTCATTAAGAGTGAAAGACTGACCGTGAAGTATCACTTGCTCACGCACAGCCATTTCGACCATATCTTTGGTGCCGACTTCGTTTATCGCACATGGGGACTTTCTCCCAGCATGCACAAGAATGAATTGACCACCTACGAAGCAGCTGCCGCTCAGATGCGTAGTTTTGTAGGCAATGCCTTTACGCTTGTAACCCCTCCTGCAGGTAAATTGTTTGACGACCATGAGGTGGTGACTTTAGGCAGTCACACATTAAGAGTACTCCCAACTCCTGGCCACACACAGGGAGGCGTGTGTTATTATTGTGCAGAAGAAAACGTCCTGCTCAGTGGTGACACGCTCTTTTACCGTAGTATCGGTCGCACCGACCTTTTCGGTGGTAACTATGAGCAACTCATCAACAGCATCAAGCAAGAACTCATGGTGTTACCCTCAGAAACCAAGGTCTATCCCGGACATGGTCCTGCTACTACGGTAGGGGAGGAGCGCCTAAACTTTATGTAATCAGTCATGCAAGCACTTATATTTGATTACGGCGGAACCTTGGACACGGATGGGCGTCATTGGGCGCACGTGCTTTGGGAAGGTTATTGCGAGGCGAAGGTGCCCGTGACGAATGCGCAATTTCGTGAGGCGTATGTCTATGGTGAGCGAGCTTTGGCAAAGGCGCCGATTGTGCTTCCCGAGGATACGTTTCGCGATGTGTTGGAAAAGAAGGTGGGGCAGCAGTTCGCTTTTCTTCAAGCGGAACATATTTGGAATGATGCCCCTGATGTTTGTTCCGAAAAATTAAATACGGTGGTCAATTACTGCCACGATTATGCCTTGCGCCATATTGCAAAGGCGCGTGAGGTGCTGACTGTGCTCCGCCCCAAGTATAGCATGGTGTTGGTGAGTAATTTCTACGGCAATATCGAAGCCATTTTGCGGGACTACGGATTGGCGCCCTATTTTGATGCCGTGATTGAAAGTGCGGTGGTAGGTGTGCGCAAACCCGACCCTGAAATTTACCGTTTAGGGGTAAATGCAACGGGGTGTGATGCAAAGGATGTAAC
>CALCUV010000078.1 GCA_937906765.1 uncultured Prevotella sp. | reverse complement strand
AACACTCCACATGGTTAAACTTCTTACCTCTCATTCCTCACTTGCTTTGCACCCCCTCACCACTTACGTGGTCCCGATTGATTTCGCTACGCTCATCTTCCTCCTTCTCGTAAGGCATAGTACAAACATGTTTGTCCTCTGCTCTTACTTCGGGAGTCGGTTCCCCCTATGAACAGGGGGAGAGCGCCATTCGGGACGCAAACAACCGCATTAATTCCAGTAACCTTCTCATCTACTCGTACCTAAAAAACTCGTCTACTATATTTATTCCCCAATGAAAGAATTTTACAAACTCATTAGTCGTTACGTTGCGCCTTACAAGCGCTACCTTTTCGGCTCGCTGTTCTTTAATATCTTATCGGCAGTGCTCAATGTCTTTTCCTTCGTGTCGCTCATCCCGATGTTGCAGTTGCTCTTCGGACTCGACTCGACGGTATATAAATTCATTCCTTGGGATACGGCAGGTATGGGGATGAAGGACATTATTGTCAACAACCTTTACTATTACACAACGGAACTCATCGCTGACTACGGCGCCTCAACAACGCTTTTGCTCATCGGTAGTTTTCTTGTGGTGGCAACACTCTTGAAGACGGGTTGCTATTTCGCTTCCGTGGCGATTATGGTGCCCATGCGTACGGGGATTGTGAGAGACATCCGCTCGGAGGTGTATCACAAGATTATTTCGCTTCCACTTTCATTCTTCTCTGACGAACGTAAGGGCGACATTATTGCTCGCATGAGCGGGGATGTCAATGAAATTGAAACCTCAGTGACGGGTTCGTTGGAAATGCTTATCAAGAACCCCATCCTCTTGCTCTGTTACTTCGGCGTGCTTATCTATACGTCGTGGGAACTTACCTTGTTCACCATCGTTGTTCTCCCCTTGATGGGTTGGGCTATGGGTAAAATCGGACGCAAACTCAAGCGCCAGAGCATGGATGCCCAGAACAAATGGAGCGAAACCATGTCGCAACTCGAAGAAACCTTGGGCGGCATGCGCATTATCAAGGCATTTACCGCAGAACGCAAAATGTGCGGTCGCTTTGACGCTTCGGCAAACGAATTCCGCGATGCCGCTGGAAAGGTTGCCGTACGCCAATCATCAGCTCACCCCGTGAGCGAATTCCTCGGCACTTGCCTCATCGTGCTCGTGCTTTGGTATGGCGGAACACTGATTTTCTCCAACAATGCACCCATTGACGCACCCACATTCATCTTCTACATGGTGATACTTTACAGCATCATCCAACCCCTTAAGGACCTCTCAAAGGCGAGTTACAATATCCCCAAGGGGATGGCGTCTGTAGAGCGTGTAAACAAGATTCTCAACGCTGAAAATCCCATTCAGGAACCCGAAAATGCTGCCCACATTGACGGTTTGAAGGAAGAAATCACCTTCAAGGATATTACCTTCTCCTATAATGGTAAAACCAATGTGCTGAAGGACGTTAACCTTACCGTAAAGCGCGGACAAACCATCGCCCTTGTCGGACAGAGTGGTTCGGGAAAATCTACGCTCGTTGACCTTCTCCCACGCTATCACGACGTAACGGAAGGCGAAATCCTCGTTGACGGAGTGAACATCAAGTCTATGCGACTCTCCGACCTCCGCAAGATGATTGGTAATGTAAATCAAGAAGCCATTCTCTTCAATGACTCGTTCTTCAACAACATTGCCTTTGGTGTGGAAAACGCTACGCTTGAACAGGTGCAGGAAGCAGCAAAGATTGCCAACGCTCACGAATTTATCATGCAGAGTGAGCAGGGTTATGACACAGGTGTGGGCGACCGTGGTTGCCGTCTCTCGGGCGGGCAGCGCCAACGCCTTTCTATTGCACGCGCCATCTTAAAGAACCCCGACATCCTCATTCTTGACGAAGCCACTTCTGCACTCGACACGGAGAGCGAACGTCTTGTGCAAGAGGCTCTCGAGCGCTTAATGAAGACACGCACAACGATTGCCATCGCTCACCGACTCTCCACCATCAAGAACGCTGACGAGATTTGCGTGCTCCATGAGGGTCGCATCGTAGAGCGTGGTACGCACGACGATCTCCTTGCGAAGAACGGTTATTACAAGAAACTCAACGACATGCAGCAATTGTAATCCTCGGAATTGAGATAAAACAACAAAACAGGTAAACAGAACTGTCAGCGCAACTCTGCTCAACATTTCTGTTTACCTGTTTTCTGTTTCATACCCTACTTTGCTTGGGACCAGTTCTCAACAATAGCATGGAACAACAGAGACTATTTCAGACACATCTCACCAAGACAAAAAGGACTTTAAAGGTAGTCCGCTTCACCCACATTAACAAGCGAGAAAAAGGAACAACAATAACTACACATCTATAATCGTAAAAACAAAGTTAGAAATAGGACGAACTATTTAAGACTAAATTTTCCTAAAGTCTCAAATAAAATTTCTAATTACTGCCTTTGTAAATCGCAAACAAAGCAACCTTAAAATCAACCCTATTTCAAAAGGAAAAAAGCATAAAATAAGAACAAAAAGATGGGTGTCAACATTGCGTGACACCCATCTTTATTTGTTGATGATTTATTCTGACCAATCCATCTTAGTCATGCGCACGTAGCTTTGGTAGCGCTTCTTAGCCATTTCCTGACATGCGGCGAAGAGTTCTTCTGCTTCGTCGGGATATTGCTTTAATACAGAGAGAAAGCGCACTTCGCCCTGCAAGTAAGACCTTCAGGACGGAGTTTCTGTATCAGATTATAGGTAATTGTACAGTATTTATTTCCATAAATCCGAGGAAGAATAGCAAAAGCTAAGTGAGCAAACTCAAATCTACATCTGGGATTGTAGCAAGAGTGAGGGTGTCTTTAACGAGAACACCCATGTAGAGGGGAATCGTTAATATGTCTCCGTCACGCCCTACATTATAGTTTCCGAGTTTGATGGCATGATTGACGTGGTACACATGTTTATTCTTGAGTACGGTGTTCAGACTTTTTGACTTTCCGCCTTTTGCCTTAACTTCAACCACTGTACATTCGCCCTTAAACCTCACAAGGAAATCTAATTCAAGACCGCTATCCTTATGGAAGTAGTATAAGTTCTGTCCAGACTTACACAAAAAGTCTGCCATGAGATTTTCAAATATCGCGCCTTTGTAGCCTAAGAGGTTGCCTTTGAGAATATCCATCTGAGTGCCGTAGTCTAACATAGCGACAAGTATGCCGATGTCTGTGGTATATAGTTTGAAGCAGTCCTTAATGGAGTTTCCATCAAGAGGGAGTTCTGTTATCTGTGTGTTATAACATCTCCTTACTAACCCTGCATCCTCTAACCATTGTATACTACCGATATATTGAGTAGAACGTCCCCCTTTTTTGACCAGAGAGTATTGAAATTTCTTGTTCTCCTTGGCCAATTGTTTGGGAATGGATTCAAAGCATTCGCGAATACGAGGTTTGTCGGAGTCATCTGCATATTTAACCATGTCTTCCTCATATTCAGAAATTAGAGTACGTTGTGTGTTGTACACCAACTCTATATTCTTAGTCTCAAGAAACTTATTAACAACTTCTGGAAGTCCTCCCACAATAACGTATCGATGCAGTAACTCCATCATTACGGTGTGAATGCCATTGGGCACAACGGTTTCATTCTCAAAGCATGATTTTATGGTGGCAATAACTTTCTCACTTACCCCGTTTGCCCACAAAAACTCCTCAAAGTCTAAGGGATACATTTCTATCACCGTTTCATAACCAACAGGGATGGAATCTTGCCCCTCCACCTTATCTCGGTTATTCCCATATCCCTTTACTCCCAAGAGCGAACCCGTAGCGATAACATCAAAACGGCCATCTATATGAAAAGACTTTAAGGCTGTTCGCGCCTCCCGACATTCCTGAATCTCGTCAAGAATAATACAAGTTTTTCCTGCGACAAAACGACTGCCAGGAATCAGCGCAGATAAGTTTAGAATGATGGTTTCTACATCTATGTTTTCAGTAAAAGCACTCTTTCTATTAGGTTCAAGAATGAAGTTCATATAAACAACATTCTCGTAATTCTCTTTTGCAAATTTCTGTACAATATATGTCTTACCACACTGACGAATACCTTTTATTACAAGAGGTTTTCTGTTAGCAGACTTTTTCCATTGCACCAAATCAGACTCTATCTTTCTCTTTAACATAGCATTACGAATTTATTCTGGAGCAAAAATACATTTTTTCAAGGGAATAAACCAAGAATTGCTACATTTTTTCAAGGGAATAATGATACTCGCACTACATTATTTCAAGGGAATGAGGAATTTTTTGGAGGGTAAAAATCCATAAAACCATTTCCTATAGGGAACTAAATTATCAAGATTATCCAACGCACCTTTTTCTTTATGAATGAAAACGGTTTCCTGTGGTTTTACGATATCAATAACCTTTCTAATTGTCGTTTTATCAGCATGTCCGGACGTATGTATATCAACGACATTAAAGAATAGTTCACGGAATTTCTTGTAATTGGGATTTGCTGCTATTTGTTCTGGAATCGTGTAGTACCCCTCCCAAGATGAGTAAATAAGGAGCGTATCTTCAATCGGCAACTCATTTATTAACTTTTTAACACGTGATATTTGCGAAGTCCCAACAACAAGAACAAAACCGCTCTTTGTGATTCTCTCCAATCCATTAAGGCGTAACATGCGAGGAGAAAAATTAAATAATCCATGAGATAGTTCCGATTCCCGCTCTGTGAAAAACTTCATAGTCGATGACATGAATTTTGAGCATACATATAGTGTTTTCTTAGCTTCTAAAGCTGCATTTTTGATAGAAGTCAATCTTTCTATGTCTGTAGCTGAAGCCAATACAAAAACATACTTGAATGATTTCATCACATTTGCCATCTTTTCCGACACTTTACATTCATGGATGCATTCATCATTTCGACTCAACATTGTACCTTCCGTGATAAGGGTATCAATGTTTGTAGCATACTTCCTTAATGTTGGTATCAATCCTTTGCCCATATACCCATGTGCTCTATAGTCGCCTGTATGCCAAATGCGTTTCCCATCGGCTTCGATGAGAAACATATGTGAATCATAAATAGAATGGCAATTAAAGAAGGGAGTAATTGTGATATCTCCAATGGAGATAGAACATGGCTTCTTACGAGGAGATGTCCTACCCCATGCGTTCATCTTTGTAATTATCTTAATCTTATTTTCTGCATTAGATTTTTGAACGATTACTTCCTCTATTTGTTCTTTTGTTGAATTTGCATCATTCTGTAATTGTTCAAGACAAAGTTCAATTCCTTCTTTTAGTGTTCTATATTTTATAAGCAAAAGTTCCTTTGTGCCATCACTCATATATTGTGGAACATAGGTAGGTATATATTCAAACAATCCCACATGATCTTCATGGCCATGGGTATAGAACACAGCTTCATACGTTTTAGCATTAGTGGCAAAGATATTTTTCACCATTAACTTGTCTTGCTCTGGTGTTGTTGGTTCACCATTGCCTGGTAAGTTCTGTCCAAAATCTATAAAAACACGTGAAGTTGCAGTACTGATTTCAGTAATGCAACCTCCTATTTGTTCTAATCCTCTATGTACCTTTATGTTCATTATTTCATATTATTTGATTTCTCAAATTCCTTTTCAATACTTTCTCTTACCCACCATATAGCGTAGCAGATGAATTTTAAACCCCGCCTTTCGTCAAATTTCTCGGCCGCTAACACCAACCCCTTATTTCCTGTCGTTATCAGTTCATCCATTGACAGACTATTGTTTGCATACTTCTTGGCTACAGCAGCAACAAATCGTAGCCTGGATTGCGTAAGTTTTTCAACGGCAGTGTCTCTTTCTTTTCCTCCTTGCTGAATAGACTTTATTATCTGTAATTCGTCCTCAAGAGAATAGCGAGCTTCTGTCTCTACTCCTTTTTCATTTACTCCATTCATTCTGCTGTTCATTGCTTTCTTTTCCATATATAAGTTATTTTAAATGTTTCTCTATACTATTATACGAAAAAGAAAGAGAGTAAATGGACTAAATCGCTACATGGTATGCTAAAACTTTGCGCACTATGCTAAAAATCTGATTTTATAGAGAACTTGACATCCTCCTTAAGTAGAATTTCACACAATCTGCGACGGTGTTCATCTCTACCTTTTGTATTCTTTTCCCAACAGTCGAATATCAATAATTCGGGAATGGGATTGATACATATTGGCCGACTCTCAGAAACAGGCAATCCTAATGACTTCTTTATATCATAAAGTTTCTGATAGTATTCGAGAAGTTGAGAAGAGTATTTTTCAATAAACTGCTTGTATCTATTCATCTGATACACGACCTCCGGAGTTGCATCAGTTTCATGAAGCATTCTATTATCACCCATTCGCTTGAGTTCAACAAAGGTAACCATACCGTCAGAGCATCTTACTAAATCTATACGGTTGCTTGTCTCACTATCATTATATGCAAACTCTGAATCAAGATGACGCTGGCGAGATTGTACTATTAATGTCCCTTGGATGTACTTTTCCGACCATTTTTCTTTAGGAACTATACCATTGACATTACTTTTTTGAGAATAATGAATTTTTATTCTATCTAATACATCATTCAAACAAGAGTCAATGAAATCACTACACTCAATATACAAGCTACTTTTTGAAGGAGCAGGAAGCCCCAAGTATTTATGATGCGTAAAGACTTGCAGTTTCTTATGTTTGCTACAGTAGTGTATTCGGGCAATGTTTCCACCTTCAAAATAAACATTCACCTGATTATCTTTTCTCACTTCTATGTATAATGAAGTGTCTTCCTTGAATTGTTTCCACCAATGTGGATTATTATTTAGTTCAAGGAAAATTCTTGCATCTGGTTTTAATGTATCAAATGTTACTGCCATAATTCAATCATTATTTTTTTTGATAGTATCGTCTTTTTATATACAAAACTTAACCTCTTCCAACTACAAAATTACAGTTTTGTCAATTATGTACAAAATCTTATCACCGAATGTACATTTATAATATCCTTCGGCTAACACCTCGTGTTTTATTGAATTAAGAACATCCATCAAATCCTTTTTATTCCTTTGTGCAGCAGCTTCCTTGTATTTGCAGGTCTTGAATGTTAGGAATAAAAGGATGTTGTAATTACATTGTTCGCAAAGGGTTCCAGCAATTGCATGTAATATTTGATACCGAACAGAAGAATGAGTTGATAGTCCTGGAAAATAATTCTTAATCAATGACTCTATTCTTTGAGGAATCATTGTACTTTTTCCATTTAACTGTTCCTTCTTCGCTTTGTCATATATTTTGGACAAATTAGAATTATAGGTTTCGTTCACTTTGGCCTCAACACCTACAAAGATTGATTCTCCTGTATCTGTTTGTCCATAGATAGCTAAATCATGAATCCTTTGCTTTCTATAATTATCAAATCGTGATGATTTTTCAGGCTGTGCAGTTTGTAAAATAAAATTGTCCTTTTGGAAAACAGGTTTTAGCATTACGTTAAATTCTTCTTCGATTGTTGCTCTAGAGCAGAATTCAGCCAAGCTTAATGCGCTACGTCCTATTTCGTCTTTACCACTCGACTCAAAAATCCTTACCCAATCTCTAACATTCTTTATTTTTTGCCACTTAGAACTTTTTTCATTAAAAACAAATTTCATCATATCTACCTATATCTATTTAGACAATCATTTAATCTACTCATAATATCTTCTCTCAACTCTATTGGCTCCAGTACTTCTACATTTTCTCCCATCGCCAATATCTGACTGGAAAGTTCCGGAGTCAAGCACAACTTATATTCAAACACACAAAATTCACCATATTTTGAGAATGTCTCGCACTGTGATTTATGCAAAGGTAAAGAACGTAAGTATTCTATTTGCTTTCCGTATGCTTTAAGCGTTACTTTTACAGGAGAAAGTTTTTCATTCACAAAAATACCAACGGTGTTTGCATAATACTTTTCTGCATTAAAGTTTTTTGGAAACTTGAATGGTTGTTCTTTAATTGTCATTTCAAGCAAACGATCCAGGGCTATGTTACGGATAGCATTTAATTCCTTTATAAAACCAAGTACATACCATCTTTGATGATATGTTTTCATTGCGTAGGGTTGAATTGTGTATGACGCTCTATGACCATAAAAGGGCTGATAGTCTATTGCCAGCTCTTTCGATTGTTGCATGGCGTCTATTATCGTTTGTAGATACTCCGTACCGCGCGGAATGTCTTCAAACAAGATTCTGTCTTTCATGTTGTGCCCCGCAATGATCATATTCGATAGATTGAAGGAGTTCAATAGCCACTTCCTAGTCTTGTCATTCCTCAATACTTCAGGATTGGCGATGTAGTACTTGTACCCTTTGGATGTGTTGCATTTGATTTCAACACCAAACAGTTCCTCAACTGCACCACGATGCTGATGAAAAGTACGCAAAGGCAGGGGGTTGTTATCACCCATATTGCTTCCTTTCCAGCGTTTGCTGATTTCATCAAAAGTCATCAGCTTTTCCTGTAAAAGAAGATTAAGCAACCATATATAACGATTGAATGTTTTGCTTATCATAACCCGTTTATATCAAATATGAAAGATTACTATTCGCGAATATACATATTACCCATCAAAGTTATTACACACTTAAACTAAAAAGTACTCTTTCATTCCTCTCATATATTCCTGTCTATCTTAAGAAATAATCGATTAAATTTTACAATGGGCTGACCGAGATAGGTCGAAGTATTGTAATTCTTTTGTTTCGCATATTCTACAACAATATTTCGTATTTCATTAGGGTAATAGATGCTTAATATTTTCTTCTTCATCAACTCATGCCAAGCAATAGGCATACCCAATCTATTTATGTCTGCTATTTTGGCAATACCCAATGAAATGGCGACCAAACTATAGTAGAAATCTCCAAGTTCTACTATCGGTTCTACACCCAGACAATTTTTAACATCCTCAACAAAATTCTTTATAGACAACAAGTCTTCGTGAAGTCCCAACTCTATAACGTCATTCAATTCTGCATCTAAAAGGGCTGAATATAATGAGGATGAGACTCCAAACTGTTTCTCATATCCCCACCTTGTTTGAAACTTCAATGCCTCAATGGTACTTCTTTCCTTAAGTACATCCTTGCGCTTTTTGTCTTTCTTATTAATCATATTTACGCTTGTTAATGCTCCATATTATATTATACGAAGAGTTTTTGCTGTTTTCTATAAAAATGAACCTTTGGTCTGCAAAAAACCTGCACACCAAGCAAAATATTTTTATGAACACCCTTTAAAAGTCCCCAATATCTATTTGTACAAAATGTCAAAGAGCATTCCAAGCAATGGTAGGGTTATTGCGACTACAAAGATACAATAGTTCAAAAGTAATGTTCACGATTTTGTCTTTTTTCGGTAAATAGCAACGAGCACAATACACTTATTTACAAGGCATTTCGGACTCTTGTTTTTTACCTAAAGTCACCATTACCTCATCCCCGCAGCAACAGAGCACTTTCAGCGCCTAACATTCAATTATAAAGACTCCCGATTTACACCCGATTTACTTTCCCATAGAAAAAAGCTATTCCTATAAGTTCCATTGTTTGATAGTGTCTATCCCTCAGACAATCAAAGTGGGTGTGCCAAAGATTTCGACACACCCACTTTTGGTTCTTATTTAACATTTGGTTATTCCGACCAATCCATCTTAGTCATGCGCACATAACTCTGGTAACGCTTCTTGGCCATTTCCTGACATGCGGCGAAGAGTTCTTCAGCTTCGTCGGGATACTGCTTTAATACAGAGAGGAAGCGCACTTCGCCCTTGAGGTAATCCTGGAACTTATCCCACTGGGGTTCCTTAGAGTCGAGCTGGAAGGGATTCTTGCCTTCTGCTTCAAGAGCGGGATTGTAGCGCCAGAGGTGCCAGTAACCGCATTCTACGGCGGCTGCTTCTTCTGCCTGAGCCTTGCCCATGCCCTTCTTCAAACCGTGGTTGATACAAGGTGCATAAGCGATTACCAATGAAGGTCCGGGATAAGCTTCTGCTTCACGGAGCGCCTTGAGGCACTGTGCCTGGTCAGCACCCATAGCAATCTGCGCCACATATACGTAACCGTAAGTGGTAGCAATCATGCCGAGGTCCTTCTTGCGGATGCGCTTACCAGAAGCTGCGAACTTCGCAATCGCACCTAAGGGAGTTGCCTTAGAAGATTGACCACCGGTGTTAGAATAAACTTCTGTGTCGAGCACGAGAATATTTACGTCTTCACCAGAAGCGATAACGTGGTCAAGACCGCCGTAACCGATGTCATAAGAAGCACCATCACCACCGATAATCCACTGACTACGCTTCACGAGGTAGTGAGAGAGTTCATCAAGTTGCTTTGCCATTTCATGACCTTGAGCTACGCCACCAGCGATGAAAGGTTTCATCTGTTCGGCAATAGCCTTAGTCTTGTCGGCGTCTTCCTTATTGTCAATCCACTGCTGAGCGAGTTCCTTCATTTCGTTGCATGAGCAGTCGCACATCGCAACCTTCTTCAAGAGTTCTTCGAGGCGGAGGCGCATCTTCTTGTTTGCGAGTGTCATACCGAGACCAAATTCGCAGAAGTCTTCGAAGAGTGAGTTTGCCCACGCAGGACCCTGACCCTTTTCATTAGTTGTGTAGGGCGTAGAGGGAATAGAACCTGAATAGATAGAAGAACAACCCGTAGCGTTAGCCACCATCTGGCGGTCACCAAAGAGTTGAGAAACAAGCTTCACGTAAGGTGTTTCACCACAACCCGAACATGCGCCAGAGAATTGGAACAAGGGCGTAGCGAATTGGCTTACGCGCACATTG
>CALCUV010000077.1 GCA_937906765.1 uncultured Prevotella sp. | reverse complement strand
CTCAAGTGGTGTGCTATTACGTTGCGGCGGGCAAAATCGTATCCTTCTTGCGCCGCCATCTCTTGAAGGTGAAATACATTTCGTTAGTCAACCTCGTTGCTAACCGAGAAGTGGTTCCCGAACTCGTTGCCGACGGCATGAATGTCAAGAATGTGCGCCAACATCTCGCAGAAATCCTCCCTGGAGGCACAGCACGCGAAGCGCAACTCAAGGGGTATGAAGAAATGGCAACTTTGCTTGGCGCACCTGGCGCTCCCGAGCGCGCAGCTAAGGAAATTGTCCAACGATTACAGAAGGCATAACTCCAGTTCATCACTCACAAGTTGCTATTTATGACAAAAGAGCAACTATCCACCTTCTCGTTCCTCCTTCAACATTAATCGTTCACCGTTCAACGTTAACCGTTAACCGTTTTCCCCTTACAATAAAACAAACGACCCATCCAGTGATTTTAAACTGTCACCAGATGGGTCGTTTGTTTGTTATTCCGCTATATTGCTAAGATTTATTCCACAACAGTTCCGTCGGGAGTAATTTTAACAATAAGATCAGGCGTTCCCGCTTTCTCTAAATCGACCTCATAGAAGTTGCCCGTGGGAGTTTCTACCCAATCTACATCATCTACATGATAGTCGGCATAGTTCGTAGCAAGACAAGTTGCAACGGGTTCGGGAAGCGGACCAACATGGTCGGTTTCTGTGCGCACCCACTGTCCTTCGGGGGTGAACCAAGCCTCGTAATGTTTTGACGCTTGATAGAATTCCGCCTTAATATAAGGACCTTCAATCTCCCATTCATAGGGTTCCACTTGCGGGTAAAGGTTTTGGAAAGCATTGTGAACCGCTTCCGTGACGAAGTTAAAGTTATTGTCGTCGTCGTCACACGAAACTAGCACCGCTGGAACTGCAAAGAGTAGCAGGGCGAAGACATAATGTTTAGTTTTCATGGTAATTAGATTTGAGGTTATAAGAAAGACATTAGATTAGAGGTATTTGATTTCGGTTAGTTTTTCATTCATTAAAAATCAAATCTAGTTTTCGTTTTATGAGTTGTGATAGGCAGTCAACCGTTTAAAGGTCGATATCAACAACCTGGAACTTTTTATTGAACGTTACTTCTGTGCCGTTCTCAAGGTTTACTTCATAACGTCCGTTTTCACGTTCTACTTTCTTCACATGGGCATTGGGGAAACTGCTCTTGAGATACGTTGTGATTTGTGAGGGAAGCACGTTTGCGGGAACGTAACCTGTCTTGCACACAACGTCAGTCCATTGTCCCTTACTGTCGAATTCCAAATGCGTACCATTGTTAAGAACGACATCATAACTCTTTTGCAAAACGTCCTTTTCAAGAGTAGTCAACGTTACTTGAGCATCTGCAAAATGTGTTTTAACAAACTGTTGTGCCTGTGCGGGAAGTTGATCGAAAGCAATGGGTCTTGCGTTATCGGCTGAAGCGTTAAAAACTGAAACTGCGAAACAGAATGCTGTAACTGTCAAATTTCTGAATAAATTCTTCATAGTGAATAGTGATTTTAAGTAATTAGAGGATGGTTATTAGAGTTGTATAAATTTCGTTTTTAGTGTTCCTTATTTCCGTTTGGTGTTGCAAAGGTAAGGAGGAGTAATGAAATCAAAAGTGTTAGAACTGTTAATTTTTCTTTCATGAAACACACTTTAACTTTCTGATAATGAAATGTAAAATTCTGTTACTTCCTTCCATCGACAAGTCTTTGTCTATACTGAAGCGAAGTGAGCAAGAATGAATTGTGTTTCTTTGTTTACGATGCAAAGGTAAGAAGGAGTTTTCTATAAAACAAACAGATTACGTCTATACAGAAATAGACACCACCTATAAAGGAAGAAGACCGAGTCGATGACTCAGTCTTCTTCCTTAGTGTTTATGGGGGATTGCGGGGAGAGAGGTGGGAGCACGTCTCCGACTCTTTCCGGCAATAAGTTCTCAATTTTAGTTGTTAAATTTCTTTGTCAACCACTTTCTTACAGGTGCATCGTAGCATTTCATAAGCACAATCGCGAGGAGGATGCTTCCACCCATAACGCAAAGTGACTGCCACGGCGCGGACATAAAGTTATATTGTTCATTGGCAATAAGTCCGGCGTAGAAGAGGTACATGAGCGGATAATGAACCGTGTAAAGTGGGTAAGAGAGTTCGCCGAGGAAGGTTGCAATACGGTTCGTACCTGCTCCAACTGACGTGCAGGAAGCAGCGAGCAACACGATTGCGGGGAAGATAAGCATGATGCAGGTCATTTCAAACACGCCGTTCATGCAAAGGGGTTGCATCGCCTCGATGTAAGGCACGGCAAAGAGGGCAAGTAACATTGCCGTGCACAACCAAAAGGCGCCACGCACGGGGCGAGGCTCAAATGTGCGTGAAAGTAACATGCCCAACGTGAAGGGGAAGAGCATGCGCAACAAGCCTCCACAGAAATTCACCGTGTCAAGTGTCCAACCCACACCAATACTTCCATATTCAGAAATATTACATGTGGCAAACCAAAAGAAGGTTATGCCGAGGAGCGCAACAAAAACGGCAAGCACTTTGGTTGATAAACGGCGCAACAAAAGCCCGTAGAGCAAATTGCCGATGTATTCAAAAAAGAGCGACCAGTAAGGTCCGTTGAGCGGAAAGAGTTCGCCATTGCCACGCACCTCATAACTGCCTCCAGGAACGGAGGGTATGAACAAGAAAGTGAGACCGAGGCACAACAACAACTGAGCGAGTGACACCGATTCGCCACTCCACTTGACACCTCCCTGGATGAGGAACGTAATAGCCCCAATGATTGCACCCGCAATGAGCATAGGGTGCAAGCGAATGAGACGGCGCTTGAAGAAGTTGCCGATAGTGAGTCCCTGACTCCAACGATCGTCGTAGGCATAGGCAATAACGAAGCCCGAAAGGATGAAGAAAAAGTCAACGGCAAGGTATCCGTGGTTGAAAGAGCGGATGATGCCATCGCCTGCGCCATTCGTGAGTTCGGCAAAAGAAAACCCTTCGTTCACATGGTACCATAGCACCGCCAAAGCCGCAACTCCGCGAAGTCCATCAAGAAGGGCAAAGTGAGGTTTCTGTTTGAGCATGAATTGTGAAATAGTTTTTAGTGGATGGTTGCTACAAAAGTGTATAAAAAAGACAAATGCTCACCACCCCATGAGCGAGGTGGGAGCGTTTGTCGGAATGATTGCATGCACCAAGAATTACATCTGTTTATATATGGAGTATATGCACAGACATATTTTATATAAACACAAGCATATTTATCATACACTCAACAATAAGTATTATTGCGCCTCCAATAAGTAACATTGGGCGTCGGATAAGTATTATAAGAATGCGTATGTCTATTATTAAAATGCGTGTAAGTTGGTGCGCGCCTTATTTTATTGGCGTGAGAAGCGGAATCCCTTGAAGTAAGCCTTTACTTCTTCACCTGAAGTGTTCGTAATGCGAATCTTTTGCGCCTTCATGCCAGAGAGTTCACCACCAGTGTGGATAACAGTGTCGTCAGCTGAGTAATGGAGGAGGCTAACCTTACGCCAGTTGCCATCTTCTCCCTGAAGTTCGAGCGTAAACTTCTCAGCCACGCCCTTCACACCAAAGTTGAAGTCCATGCCTTGCATACTTACGGCACGGTCAGAGTTAATTACGAATTCCGCACCGGGAGCCCATGACACTACTTCAAGAACGTCGTTTACGCGAACTTCATTGCCGCGAGCCGTAACCGTAAGCTTCGCTAACTGAGGTACGGTTGAAGAAATTGAATAGGGCTGGTATTCACAAATAGGACTGTAAGCCGTGTTATGAGCAGCATTATAAGCATTCACCGTATTCGCAAAAATTTCATTAAGTGCGGGAACGAGCACGAGCGAACCTACCTTAATGCCGGGTTGGTGAGGATGAAGGATGTCAGAGTTCGCAAGGTTGTACATCTGTGTCTGAATAGAGCGTGCTTCCTTGTAAAGGTTGTCAAAGTTTACGAAACCTGAAGCCTTGTCAAGGTCAGTCATTGCCGTTGCACATACGTTCATACCGAACTGAGCCACAAGTTTACCATATTCCAACCAAGGACGTTGTTCGACAATGAGAGCGGGATTGGTCTTACCAGCAAGAAGGAGGTTGATAGCCAATTCGAGTTCCATACATTTGCCGTAAAGCTGAGCAATAGCATTCTTGTCGCCCTTCACAGCTGCCTTAGCGATAGGCTGAAGTTCGCGACTCTCGTCACGGCGGAAGCCATGGCCGTTAGGACCTAAGTCTTCGTTATAAGAAGCCCAAATCTTGAGCGCCTCAGCACTTTCAGGAAGGAGGTCCTTTAAGGCTTTATCCCAACTAGACATATAGTCGTAGTTCTTCATGTTCCAAGTGTAGTCAGCAATACTGTAAAGCGCAATTTTTGATGACTCAGCATGCTCCATAGGATTGCTTACGAAACCAGAGAGGTCCTCTGCGATGTCAAGACCATTGCCATAGGTGGGACCAAGAAGGATATGGTCGCGAACAAAGTCGGAAACGGGGAAATTCAACCAGATGTAGCCCTTACGCTGAATGCGTTCGTTAATCCATTCCATAGATTCCTTGTCAATGGTATGCACTACAGAGTTACCCGTCCACATAATTTCTACCGACTTATCCATATCGCTACCGAGCGTACGGAGATAACCGCCCTTTTCATTTGCCCAACCGCGATTGTATTCCGTAGGACACATCACGAGAGGACTAACGTCGCCCTTTGCTTTCACAAAGTTGGTGTTGATATAGTTCAAGAGTTCTGCCTGCTTATCAGCCTTTGTGCCTTCTCCCCAAATATCGTCGAAGAAAACGGCAAACGAACGCACACCAAGTTGATACATGGTTTCGAGTTTCTTCATCATGGCGTCGCGATCGGCTTCTGTCCACTTAATATCTACTCCGGGGTGGATTGCCCAGTAGAAGTTTACGCCGTTCTTGTGCGCTGCGTCGAGAAGAATCTTAAGGCGTGCTGCTTCTTCGGCGGGATAAGGTTCACGCCACTTATCACGGTGATAAGGGTCATCCTTAGGACCGTAAATGTAAACGTTCATCTTGTTCTTAGCATAGAAGTCGAACTGTGAGAGTCGGTCTTCCTGGCTCCAGGGTGTACCATAGAAACCTTCAACTACGCCACGGAATGCCACATCAGGGAAGTCGGTGATTTCACAAGTCTGCAACTTGCCATACTTCATCATTGCGAGCAAAGACTGTACGCCGTAGAACGCACCGCGTTCGTCTTTTGCAGCAATAACAATTTCCTTGTCTGTCACCTTAAGGTAATAACCTTCTGCCTTTGTGGGAACGAGTTTCTTATACTTCTTAACCGCCTTCTGATTACCCCAACCGAGCGTCACCTTAAACGCTGCCTTGGGAGCAAGAGTGGGTGCCGCAGTTTTAAGAGCATCAAGAGCGTAAGAAGAAGTAACCGTCTTGTCTGTAACAATAGTCCACTCTGCGGGCATGTCAATCATAAAGTCTGCCATGTTCGCAACCTGTTGTGGCACGGGGTTAATGTTACTTACCTGAGCCTGACCTACAGCGGTGCCAAGGCAAAAGAGGGAAGCAAAGATGAGTTTTTTGTTCATAACTATTGAGGTTTAGAGGATTTAAGTGATTAGGGGTGGTTATAAGGTTTTGAGGTTATAAGGTTTTAAGGTTGTGAGGTATTTAGGTTATAAGGACTCTGCAGAGCGGATGCCCTTAAAACCTAAAAACGAAGCGACCTTTTACTCCTTATAAGTTGAGGTCATAAGTTCTTTAGGAATCCATGCAGTCGGCATTGTCCTTGAATTCTAAAAGCAAAGCGACCTTTTAACCCTCATAACCTTACAGTGTTACTTCTTTGGAGTACGTTCGAGCGTTGTGAGCACAAACTGCCAATATTTTTCTACACTGGGGATGAAGCAACGTTCGTTAGGAGTGTGAGGAGAACGCATTGTGGGGCCAAAGCTTACCATATCCATCTTAGGATACTTCGCACCGATGACGCCACATTCCAAACCTGCGTGAATCACTTGTACCTTGCTTTCCGCACCGAAGAGTTCCTTGTAAACATCCTTCATGAGCGCTACGATTTCACTTTCAGGGTTGGGTTGCCAAGCGGGATAAGCACCATCGAGTTCAATCTTCATGCCTGCCATTGAGAATACGCTTTCCAAAGTTTCCGTGCAGCAATCGCGCATACTGTCACGTGAAGAACGAACAAGCACCTTGAACATCACCTTTCCGTCTCCGATTTCTACGATTGCGAGATTCGAAGAAGTTTCTACGATGCTGGGCACTTCGGGAATGAAGCGCATCACACCATTATGGCAAGCGCAGAGCGCGTTAACGAGATTGTCCTGAATTTCTTCGGGAACGAGAGCCGAGGGTAATTCTGTGTCTTCAATATCCAAGGTCAATGCCTTTTCAACAAAGCCATATTCGCCCTTAAATGTGTCGCGCCATTCATCAACTACCTCCTTGAGAGCGTCAACATTCTCAGCGGGAACGGTTAGAACGACATCGCAATCGCGGGGAATCGCATTGCGCATATTGCCTCCCTGCCATGAAGCAAGGCGTGCTTCAAAGTTGGCAATAGCATCCTGAACAAGGCGCGCCATCATCTTATTGGCATTGCCACGTCCTTCATTGATTTCAAGACCTGAGTGTCCGCCGAGCAAGTTATGGATTCCAATCTTCACGGCTGCGTCTCCAGCGGGAACTTCATCCTCTTTGTATTCCAAAGAAGCAGTAAGGTTGATACCGCCTGCCGAACCAATCATGAATTCTCCGAATGTTTCGTTGTCAAGATTGAGAAGGATTTCACCCTTAAGGAGGTCGGTTGCCATATTGTTCACACCGCCCATTGTAGATTCTTCATCAGCAGTGATGAATCCTTCAAGCGGACCGTGCTTTAAGGTGTTGTCTTCCATAATAGCCATGATGGTTGCCACAGCCATACCATCGTCAGCACCGAGTGTTGTGTTCTTTGCCTTCACCCACTCACCGTCTATCCATGTTTCGATAGGGTCGGTTTCAAAATTGTGAGGCGAATCAGGAGTCTTCTGAGGCACCATATCCATATGGCCTTGGAGCGTCACAATTTTGCAATCCTCCATTCCGGGAGAAGCAGGTTTATACATAATTACGTTGCCAGCGTCGTCGAGTTTTGCTTCAACGCCCTTTTCCTTCGCCCAATCAAGAAGGAACTTCTGAATCTTTTTAAGATGTCCGCTTGGACGGGGCACTTGTGTAAGGAGATAAAAGTTTTCCCAAATTGCCTTGGGTTGTAGGTTTCTGATTTCTGACATAGTAGTAGATTTTTATTTAAATGTGAATAATATCAGGGGAATCGAAAGGTGAATTTCTGCCCTAAATTAAGATGCCCGAACACCGACATGAAAGACATGAAAAACGAATACGGACTTAGGAGAAATTAACCCTTAAAGAATTTTTCTTAAGTTACTAATTGTTTTCCGTAAGTTACATAGAATTTCAGGGATATTACGTCTGAAATTCCGCAACAATGAAACAATCTTCATTTCAAGCCTTTGCTTCTGCAATAGGTGCTTTATCGGCGGATTTCACTTGGGTTAAATCTGCCCAACCCCAGGCTCCGAGAAGAATGACCAAACCTGTTTGTATCGTGTGAACCACCAACGCAAACATAACTGCCGGAGATTCTGCCACACCATAGAGCACAAGCATCGTCTTTACCGCAAAGTGCCACGAACCTGCGCCATTGGGCGTGGGGACCAACACTGCAAACGAACCAATGCTGAATATCAAGAGCGCCGCCCAGGGATTGATGTCCGAAGTAAAGTCAAAGCAGAAAAAAGCCAAGTAAAAGTGGAGAAAATAACCCACCCAAATGCCAACAGAGTAGAACCAGTAGAGCCAGGGACGCTCAATGTGGCGCAACGAACGGATTCCTTCCCAAACGCCCATCACCTTCTGACGCCCCTTTGCGAACATCTTGTAACGGAACAAGAGACTGGCGCAAATGCCTATGGCAAGGATGACGCAAACAAAGGTTACGATGTATCCCGTACTTGAAAAACGATGAATGAGCGAGTTAAAATCGGCACCCGTCTCGTCTAAAAACTTCAAGAATATGGGCAACTGACTCATGAATGCCAATCCGGCAATAAGCATCATAATAAACGAGTCAACCAAACGCTCTGTAACCACCGTACCTATGGATTTCGAAAAACTAACTCCGTCAATCTTCTTCAGCGTTCCGCAACGGGTGACTTCTCCAACGCGAGGGATTACCAAACTTGCGGCATACGACAGGAAAATAGCGTCAATGCAGGTGCGCGAACGGGCAATCTCGCCCATGGGTTTCAGAGCCATTTGCCATCGTAAGGCACGAAACACCTGGGGCACTACTCCGAAGAGCAACGAAACAAGCATCCATCCCCAATGTAATTCAGAGGTGATGATATGCCAGAAATCTGCCCAATCCGTTTCGCGATACATCCACCAAAGAATGCCGATTCCCAAGGCGAATGGCAGGGTTGTCTTTAATATATTAACCAGTAGTTTCGTCAAAATCCAAGTTTATTATTTAATTTTGCAAGCGAAGAATTAGTGAGGTTATAAGGTTTTAAGGTTATAAGGACTATGCAGAGCTGATGCCTCTTAAAACCTTGAAGCGAAGCGACCTTCCTCCTTTCATGAGGTTATAGGGTTCTTTGTTATAAGGACTATGCAGAGCGGATGCCCCTTAAAACCTTGAAGCGAAGCGACCTCTAACCTCCCACCTTACTACAACATTTTACAAAATTAGAAAAAACAAATGACATGAAACTTGTACGTCCTAAAAAATTTCTTGGTCAGCACTTTCTAAAAGACTTAAGTGTGGCACGTGCTATTGCAGATACGATTGATGCTTGCCCTGATATTCCCGTGCTTGAAGTAGGTCCCGGCATGGGCGTACTTACTCAATATTTACTCCCAAAGGGTCGCGAGGTAAAGGTGGCGGAAATCGATTTTGAGAGTGTGGCTTACCTGCGTGAGAATTTCCCCGCGCTCGAACCCCATATCATTGAAGACGACTTCTTGAAGATGCACCTTGAAAACACATTCGAGGGGCGCTCCTTCGTGCTTACGGGCAATTATCCGTATAACATCAGCAGCCAAATCTTTTTCAAGATGTTGGATTACCGTCACTTAATCCCCTGTTGCACAGGTATGATTCAGAAAGAGGTGGCCGAGCGATTGGCTGCCAAACCTGGCACAAAGGCTTACGGCATTTTGAGCGTTTTGGTGCAACTTTGGTATGACGTTGACTATCTCTTCACCGTGCCTCCCGGAGTGTTTAATCCCCCTCCCAAGGTTCAGAGCGCCGTTATCCGCATGACGCGCAACGAGGTGGCAGATTGTGGATGCGACGAGCGACTCTTGCGCCGTGTGGTGAAAACTACGTTTAACCAGCGCCGTAAGATGATGCGCGGTTCCATCAAACCCCTCTTTGCACAACTTGACAACGAACTTGGCGGAGGCATTGACCACACCGAATTCCTCGCTCAACCGCTCCTCACAAAGAGACCGGAGCAACTCTCCGTGCAAGACTTCATCGACTTAACCAATGCCGTAGCGGCACACTATGGGAAATGAGAAAGGAGAAAGGAGAAAGGAGAAATTTGCCATGCGGATTGTGGCATGAATCTAACCCTTAAACTCCGCTCTTAATTTTCCTTTTCACCCTTCACCGTTAACCTTTCCCCATTTCCCTATTCCCTTCCCCTTTTCCCCGCACGGTCTTTCTCATTTCTCCTTTAATCCCGCTTCGCGGTCTTTACCTCCTTCGCACCTCGGCAATTCAAGCAAGCTTGATTGCACTCGGTTTGGCGTCGGTTCTCCTTTCTCATTTTTCCTTTCCAATCTATGCTCGGCCGACTTCTCTGGGTGGACGACGAAATTGACCTTCTCAAAGCCCACATCATATTTCTCAAGAACAAGGATTACGAAGTAACCACCTGTTCTAACGGGACGGATGCCCTCGACATCTGTCGCGAACAACCGTTTGACCTTATTCTTCTCGACGAGAATATGCCAGGGCTGAGCGGGCTCGAAACCCTGGCGCGCATTAAGGACATCCTCCCCAATGTCCCCGTAGTAATGGTGACCAAAAACGAAACGGAGGACATCATGAACCAAGCCATTGGCGCTAAGATTGCGGATTATCTCATTAAGCCCGTAAACCCCAACCAAATTCTGCTTGCGCTCAAGAAAAACATTCACCGAAAGGAACTTGAAAACGAAGTGGCGGAAACCTCCTACCGACAGGAATTTTCGCGTATCGGTATGCAAATCAGCGACAATCTCTCTGCCGACGAGTGGAAAGAACTTTACCGCAAACTCGTACACTGGGAACTCGAACTTGCTCCCACTGACGGCGCCATGAGCGAGATGCTCGCCATGCAAAAACAGGAAGCCAACGCCGCCTTTGCCAAATTCATACGCAAGCATTACGAAACCTGGATTGCCCATCCCGAAGAGCGCCCGCTGATTTCCCCCGACATCTTCCGCAATGCCGTATTCCCCCGCTTGCGTGACAATCGCAAAGTCATGCTTCTCGTTCTCGACAATCTGCGTTACGACCAATGGCGCATCATTAGTCAAGACCTTGCCGATGACTTTGACATGGAGGAAGAACTTTACTTCAGTATTCTCCCCACTGCTACACAGTATGCCCGCAATGCGATATTCTCGGGCCTTATGCCCGGACAGATAAAGGATATGTTCCCCGACCTGGCTTCCGCCAACACCGCCGGCATCTCCGTGGGCGCCCAGAATGGCTCCATCCAGATGGATCTGGCCAATGAGTTCAGCCCCGATACCGAGATCGTCGCCCTGCCCAAGGTTACCGACATC
>CALCUV010000076.1 GCA_937906765.1 uncultured Prevotella sp. | reverse complement strand
GGCGAAATTACCGCCGAGCAACATTTCACCGTTCCTCCTCCGAGATTTACCGAAGCAAGCCTAGTTAAAAGATTGGAAGAACTCGGTATCGGACGCCCCTCTACTTATGCCCCAACCATTTCTACGATTCAGCAACGCGAATACGTGGTTAAGGGCGAAGGCGACGGCGTAAAGCGCGAATACACCGTAATGACCCTCAAGAAGGGAAAAATCAAAAGCACACAGAAGAGCGAAGCTATAGGTTCGATGAAGGGAAAACTCGTTCCCACCGACACAGGTAGCATTGTCAACGACTTCTTGCTTGAAAACTTCCCCAACATCATGAATTACAACTTCACAGCTCACGTTGAACAAGATTTCGACGCCGTTGCTGAGGGAGAGAAAAACTGGCAGGAGTTGATAAAAACCTTCTACAACGATTTCGACCCCCAAGTGGAACGCGTGATTCAGGAACGCACCGAGAAAAAAGTGGGTGAACGCGAACTCGGTTTCGACCCCGTGAGCGGAAAACGCGTAGTCGTGAAAATAGGTCGCTTCGGCCCCATGGTGCAAGTGGGTGAAGCCGGCACAGAAGAGAAACCCATCTTCGCATCTCTTGGAAAATCGCTCAGCATGAGCACTGTTACGCTCGAAGAAGCGCTTGAACTCTTCAAATTACCCCGCAACTTGGGCGACTTTGAGGAAAGCGCCATCATCGTCAACACAGGACGCTTCGGACCTTACATTCAGCACAACAAGAAATACGTTTCGCTCCCCAAGGGTGAAGACCCCATGAGCGTCACTCTCGAACGCGCCATCGAGTTAATCCAAGAAAAGCGCGATGCTGAGGTGAAGGCGTCGCTCAAAAAGTTTGAAGAAGACCCAGAAATGGAAGTCAAGAACGGACGTTTCGGTCCCTACGTGGCATACAAGGGAGTGAACTACAAACTCTCGAAAGCACAAGCGGCAAGAGCCACAGAGTTGACTTACGAAGAGTGTCTGAAGCACGTAGAAGCCGAAGGCGAAAAGAAGAAAAAGAAGAAGTAATCCGCCCCGCACAACAATCCCACACTAAAAGTAACATTCAACTATGAAGGCTATTGTTATTATCGGGTATATGTGCGTAGGGAAGACTACTGTGGGACGCTCGCTTGCCAAACTGCTGAATTGCACGTTCTATGACCTTGACTGGTACATCGAAGAGCGCTTCCGCAAAAAAGTCCCAGTAATATTTGCCGAACAAGGCGAGGAAAAATTTCGTGACTTAGAGCGACGCATGCTCCACGAAGTGGCTGAATTTGAAAACGTAGTCGTTTCCTGCGGCGGAGGTACCCCTTGTTTCTTCGACAATATGACATACTTGAACGAGACGGCGACAACCGTTTACATGAAAGCATCGGTTGAAACCATCTTAGAACATCTGCGACTCAGCAAAGGTGAACGTCCGCTTCTCACAGGGAAAAGCGAGGAGGAATTACGCACCTTTGTCACCGAACAATTGGCTGCGCGTGAACCCTATTACTCGCAAGCACAATACACCGTAAATATAGATGTACTTCATGACGCTCAGCGCGTAAATGATGTAGCATCAACCATCAAGAATCTAATTATGGGTTAAGGTTTTGAGACTATAAGGTTATAAAATCTTGAGGTCTGAATGACCTTAAAGACTTTTGAACCCCTAAAGACCTTAGAAACTAAAAAAATCCTCAACCCACAAATTTCCACTCCACCCCTCTAAAATCTCAATCATTATGCGCAAATGGCGAATTGAAGATTCTGAAGAGCTCTATAACATCAAAGGATGGGGCGTTAACTATTTTGGCATCAACGATAAGGGAAATGTTTACGTAGTTCCCCGTAAGGATGGTGTACAAATAGACCTTAAGGAAGTGATTGACGAATTGGCAACGCGACACATTCAAGCGCCCGTTCTGCTTCGCTTCCCTGACATTCTTGATAATCGAATCGAGAAGACCAATGAGTGCTTTGTAAAGGCTGGTAAGGAATATAATTTCCAGGGTGACCATTTTATCATCTTCCCTATTAAGGTGAATCAGATGCGTCCGGTAGTTGAGGAAATTATTTCCCATGGTAAGAAATACAACCTCGGACTTGAAGCCGGTTCTAAGCCAGAACTCCATGCCGTATTGGCAACAAACATGGATTCTGACTCTCTCATTATTTGTAATGGTCACAAAGACCAGAACTTTATTGAGATGGCGTTGCTCGCACAAAAGATGGGCAAGCGCGTGTTCCTCGTTATCGAAAAACTCCCTGAGTTAAAGATTATCGCAGAAACCGCAGAAAAATTAGGGGTTCGTCCTAATCTCGGCGTACGTATCAAATTGGCGTCCAATGGTTCGGGTAAGTGGCAAGAAAGTGGCGGCGACGCCTCAAAGTTTGGGCTTAACTCTTCCGAATTACTCCAAGCCCTCGAAATGCTCGATAAAATGGGCATGCGAGAATGCCTTCAGTTGATGCACTTCCACATTGGTTCGCAAATCACTAAGATTCGCCGCATCTCAACAGCCCTTCGCGAAGCCGCACAATTCTATGTGCAGCTCAACGCTATGGGTTTCAACGTAAAGTTTGTGGACTGCGGTGGCGGCCTTGGGGTTGATTACGACGGCACTCGCTCCAGCAACTCTGAAAGTTCCGTTAACTACTCCATCCAAGAGTATGTTAACGACTGCGTTTACACTTTTGTGGAAGCAGCAAACAAAAACAACATCCCCCATCCCAATATTATTACAGAAGGTGGACGTTCGTTGACCGCACATCACTCTGTGCTCATCATTGATACCTTAGAAAGCGTAAGCGTTCCCCAAATGCCTGAAGACTTTCAGCCTGGCGAGAACGACCATAAGTTAGTGCACGACCTCACTGAGATATGGGACAAACTTTCTTCGCGTTCGATGCTCGAAGATTGGCATGACGCGGAAGACATTCGCGAAGAAGCGCTCGACTTATTCAGACACGGCATCATCGATCTCAAAACGCGCGCACAGATTGAGAGTCTGTATTGGGCAATTTCAAGAGAAGTGGCGGAATTAGTGCATCACCAGAAACACGCTCCCGAAGAATTGCGCAAGTTGGACAAGGAGATGTCAGACAAATACTTCTGCAACTTCTCGCTCTTCCAATCCATGCCCGACTCTTGGGGTATCGACCAACTCTTCCCCATTATGCCGATTGCACGTCTGAATGAGCGCCCAACACGTAGCGCTACGATTCAAGACATTACCTGTGACTCCGACGGGAAAATCTGTGCCTACGTAAATCATAACCAACAGACGAACTACATTCCCCTTCACCCGATGAAGAATGGCGAACATTATTATATTGGTGTGTTCCTCGTGGGTGCGTATCAGGAAATCTTGGGCAACATGCACAATCTCTTTGGCGACACTAACGCTGTCCACCTTTCAGTTGATAAAGATGGTTATGTCATTGAGCGAACTATTGACGGAGAAACGGTAGCTGATGTCTTGGAATACGTACAGTATGACCCCAAGAAGTTAGTGCGTCGTCTTGAAATCTGGGTGAGCAAAGCCATTAAGGAAGGTAAAATCACCGAGGCGGAAGGTAAGGAATTTATTTCCAATTACCGTGCCGGCCTCTACGGTTATACGTATCTTGAATAAGCATGAAGGAGAAATTAACTATCATAAAAGTAGGTGGCAAGATTGTCGAAAATAGCGACAGTCTTGCTTTACTGCTTAAAGACTTTTCTGCAATTAAGGGGTATAAACTCTTAGTTCACGGCGGAGGAAGAACAGCCACAGACATTGCAGGACGTTTGGGCATTGAGACTACGATGGTCAACGGTCGCCGTATTACGGATCAGGCGATGCTTGAAGTGGTCACAATGGTGTATGGAGGATTGGTAAACAAGCGTATTGTCGCTGGTCTTCAAGCACATGGCGTGAATGCCCTCGGACTTACCGGCGCCGACATGAATGTGATTCGCTCGCAAAAGCGCCCCGTAAAGGACGTAGATTATGGTTTTGTGGGCGATGTTAAAGAGGCCGACGGCGCTCGCTTAGCCTCTTTGATTCGTTCGGGAGTAACGCCCGTTATGGCACCTCTTACGCACGATGGCGAAGGTAACTTGCTCAACACGAATGCCGACACCATTGCGGGTGAAACGGCAAAGGCCTGCGCGCAACACTTTGACACCACCCTCGTCTATTGCTTTGAGTTCCCCGGAGTGATGCGCAATCCCGAGGATGAAAGTTCTGTGATTCCCACAATCAATGCCGAATCGTTTCAAGCGCTTGTTGCTGATGGCACTATCTCAGGCGGCATGATTCCCAAGATTGAAAATGCCCTTCAAGCGGTAAATGCTGGGGTCAAAGAGGTTGTCATTACAAAGGCTGACGCTATTGGTAAAGACGGTGGCACAACCATTAAATAAACAACCCCTCATCACCTCAAGACCTCAAAACCTTCCCCCTAATAACCTCCTATGATTAGCAACTATGAAATAATGGCGCCCGTCGGTTCGCGCGAATCCCTTCACGCGGCTCTCAAAGCTGGTGCCGACTCTATATACTTCGGCATCGAGAGTCTGAACATGCGTGCGCACTCTGCCACAAAGTTCACCATTGCCGACTTGCGCGAAATTGCGGAACTCTGCAACGAGCGCGGGGTAAAGTCTTACCTCACCGTAAATACCATTATCTACGGCGAAGACCTCCCCATGATGCGCAAGATTTGTGATGCCGCAAAAGAAGCGGGTATCTCTGCCGTCATTGCAAGTGACGTAGCCGTGCTTACCTATTGTCATGAAATTGGTCAGGAGATTCACCTTTCTACGCAACTCAATATCTCGAACATCGAAGCCTTGAAGTTCTATGCCCGCTACGCAGACGTGGTCGTTTTGGCGAGAGAACTGAACATGAATCAGGTTCGTGAAATCTACGATGAGATAGAGCGTCAGGACATTCGCGGACCTCGTGGCGAGCGCATCCGAATTGAAATGTTCTGCCACGGAGCTTTGTGTATGGCGGTGAGTGGTAAGTGCTACCTTTCGCTCGACAATCTTGGCCGTTCGGCAAATCGTGGCGAATGTATGCAAGTGTGTCGTCGCGGTTATATCGTTACCGACCGCGAGACGGGAGTTGAACTCGCCGTAGATAATAAGTACATCATGAGTCCTAAGGACTTGAAGACCGTAGGCTTTATTGATAAAATGATGAAGGCAGGTGTGCGTGTCTTCAAGATAGAAGGTCGCGCGCGTAGCGCAGAATATGTTTACAAGGTGGTGAAGTGTTACAAGGAAGCCATTCAGGCGGTGCTCGATGGCACTTACACCGAGGAGCGCATTGCGGAATGGGATGCCGAACTCACTACTGTCTTCAACCGAGGTTTTTGGGATGGTTATTATCAGGGACAGCGCCTTGGCGAATGGAGTAAGAAGTACGGTTCTAATGCTACGGAAAAGAAAACGTATATTGGTAAGAACATCAAATACTTTTCTAAACTCGGCGTAGCGGAATTCTTGATTGAGGCGGGCGAACTGAATGTGGGCGATAAGTTACTCATTACGGGCCCCACCACAGGCATTATCTTCGTCACGGCAGAAGAAATCCACACCAACGGACCTGTTCAGAGCGCTAAGAAGGGCGAGTACATCGCCATCAAGGTTCCTGAAAAGGTACGCCCATCTGATAAACTTTATAAGATTGTTCCGAATGAATAAATGTGAGGTTTTGAGGTTATAAGGTCGCTTCGCTTTAAGGCTTTAAGGCTATGCAGACTGGAATTTTCCCTTAAAACCTTGCAACTACAGAATTGCAGACTGGACAGTCCCTTAAAACCTTAAAACCTCATAACCTTATAACCTTAACACGCCATGCAACACCTACTTTTCGACTTTGGCGGCGTGCTTGTTGACCTTAACAAGCAACGCTGTATCAATGCTTTCGCCGAACTCGGTTTTGACATCGTGCCCTATCTCGGCACCTTCCAACAGGGTGGGTTCTTCTCCGACTTCGAACGCGGAGTGATTACCACAAAGGAGTTTTGCGACATCATCCGTGAGAAGAGCAATAACCCCAATCTGACCGACGCGCAAATCGTCGGGGCATGGGAGCGCTACCTTCTTGATGTGCCCGAAGAGCGCCTCGAAATGTTGCTCCGCCTCAAGGAGAAATTCACGCTCCATGTGCTTTCCAACACCAACCCTGTGCATTGGGCCATGGCCGAAAACGGTTATTTCCGATACAAAGGTCTTACGGTGAGCGACTTCTTCGACAAGATTTTCCTCAGTTGTGAGTTAGGGGTGGAAAAGCCCGAACCTGAGATTTTTGAAAAAGTCGTAGCAGGCATTGAATGCGCTCCCGATGACATTCTCTTCTTTGATGATTCAGAGGTCAACTGTGAAGCGGCGCGCAAATGCGGACTCCAGGCCGTGCTTGCCCCTGCGAATAGCGCATGGTTGCCTACGGCGGAAGCGCTTCTCTCGGATGAAGCGTGCGGATAGTCAGTCAAGCGGCATTTTAACACTATCCCCGACACTTCAAACACACGTAAAAATCAACCTCTTACAATCCCTCAAAATTAAGTCTCTTTTAGTGCGCCTTAAGTTACTCTTAGTTTTCCCTAAGTTACTCTTAATTTTCCCTATTTGAGATTCCAAATTACCTCCTCCTCATTCTCTTCTCAAATGATTGCTACCATTGGATTCTTTGACGGTGTGCATCAGGGCCATCACTATTTGCTGCGCAACCTTGTCACTCTTGCGCAGCAACGAGGTTGTCCCTCTATGGTGATTACCTTTGCTGAGCATCCGCGCATGGTGTTGCAGAAGGATTACATCCCACTCCTCCTCACCAGCAATACGGAGAAGGAAGCGTTTATCAAACAAGCGGGGGTGGACAAGGTAGTTTTCCTTGATTTCACCACAGAAATGGCCGCCTTAACGGCACGTCAATTCATGGAAGTTTACCTTAAGGAGCGCTATGGCATACACACGCTGCTCGTAGGTTATGACCATCACTTCGGAAGCACTAAGGGGGAAGGCATTGTGGAATACAAGCGCTACGGTGCGGAACTCGACATTGAGGTCATCCCTTGCGAGGGCATTCAGGTGGAGACTTATAACGTGAGTAGCACAGTGGTGCGCAAATTGCTCCATTCCGGCAACGTTGCTGAGGCACAAAAATGCTTGGGACGCCCTTACACACTTACGGGCACCGTTATCGAAGGGCGCAAAGTGGGACGCAAGTTGGGTTTTCCCACAGCCAATCTCTACGTTGACGCACCCTTTAAGTTAATACCCGCATGTGGGGTTTACGCCGTCTGGGCGGAGGTTGAGGGAGTGCGACATGGGGGCGTTTTAAATATTGGCAGTCGCCCAACACTGAATAATGGGCAAGACGTTTCGATAGAAGTGCACATCTTTGACTTTGACGCTCAAATCTATGACGCCTCTGTCACGTTGCATTTCGTGAGTCACTTGCGCGAAGAGCAATGTTTCGCTTCGCTCGACGCCTTGAAAGCCCAAATCCATGACGATTGCGAAACGGCAAGACACATCCTCTTCGCACCTCATCCCACAGCATAACGCATAACCCTTTATTCAATGAAAATCATTCTCCTCTTCACCACCTACTTCTTCGCACAAGTGCTCGCTGGTGCGATGTTCTACTTGTCAGTTCCCTATGGCGCTGACTTTGCAGAGTATGGCTACATGATGTTGGGGAGTTATTTCATACTCTTTTTCATTCTGGTGACCTTCAAACTG
The DNA here is from genome assembly GCA_937906765.1 of uncultured Prevotella sp. Classification (GTDB taxonomy): domain Bacteria; phylum Bacteroidota; class Bacteroidia; order Bacteroidales; family Bacteroidaceae; genus Alloprevotella. Next base: position 660 of record CALCUV010000076.1, on the reverse strand, counting down.
GTGCGCAAGAACAGCATGCCGAGTTGGAAGACACAGCGTTTCAAAGGCGTCATCCCCGCCGTCATTTGCATGTTAATCATGGGCTTAGGCGTGGAACTCTTGCTCAAACCCTTTGACCTCATTGGCGGATTGCAGGTGCAGATGTTTGACTCGATGAAGACAAACGTGCTGTGCGTCTTGCTACTAACGGTTATCGGACCGCTCATCGAAGAACTCGTTTTCCGCGAGGGAATCTTGCGCCAACTTGTTCACCATCATCACGTCAATCCTATTATTGCCGTTTTGGTTAGCGCACTAACTTTTGGCATCATTCACTTTAACTGGGCGCAGGCCGTGCCAGCCTTTTTGCTCGGAATCTTGCTTGGCGGACTCTATCTCTTGACTGATGACATCCGCCTCTGCTTTGCCGCCCACGTGGTGAATAACTCCATGGCCCTGCTTTACCTTTACGTGCCTGAAATGGGAAAGTGGCAAGATCATCTCTCCACACCGATGACCATAGGTCTGGGAGCTTTGCTCTGCACCCTTAGTTTTTACCTTCTTCAACTGCTCTTGATTCCACATGAAAATAAGAAACAGGCATAACTGTCTCTTTTTTCATAATTTTTTCAATTTTTTTCTTCCAAACCGTCATTTTTGACTTGACTTTTTCATTTTTAT
>CALCUV010000075.1 GCA_937906765.1 uncultured Prevotella sp. | reverse complement strand
AATGAAGCGACCTACGTAATAGTTTCCAATGGTTATGAGTGCCAACAAACAGCAATACTCGCCCGCATTCTTGTAATAGAAATAATAGGAGAACAGCGTCAAGAAACCCAGGCGAACGCTCTGAGAACGTCTGCCCGAAAGCAAAGCATATCCCGTAGATACGAACAAGAAAAGAAAGAGGAAGAGTCCCGAATTAAAGAAAAGGGGTTCTGCCTCATTATAAGTCAACAGATTGAAAAGATTTTCTATCATCATTGCTCTGAAAGGTGTTTGTCATATCCCGCCATGAGAGCGTCGTAAAAATATGTGGCGAGTGTGTGACCGCCTTCGTGCGTAATGTGGGTGTAATCCTTACGTGCCTGGGCGGGTTTCGTTTCTGAAAGTTTCACAATGCTTCCGTCTCCCCCCATAGCCTCATAGAGATTCCAGAAAGCCACTTCATTGAGCGCCGCCAACTGCTGTTGGTATTGCATAAGTGCAAGAACGCCCTTCATTGTGTGGAGTTCGCCCTTGATGCGTGTTTCTCTGTCGCCCACGCCAACGATAAGTATGGACGTCGTGGGGAAACATTCCTTCAAGCGACTCACTACTTTCGACATACTTGTCACGTAATACTCGTAATTAAGTTGGTTTTTTGACGCCACATTCAAACCATAGTGGAGGATGATAAGGTCATAGGGGCGCACCTGTGCGAGTTGCTTGAGATAATCGGCAGAAAGATGCTGTAAGTGTGTGCCACTCGTGGCGCGGAGTGCGAAATTATCCAGTGTTATTCCCTTTTTTCCCTCAACGGCTACGCCTTGCGCGTTCACATTTTGGTTTCCCGAAAGTGTCCATCTCACACGGTTCATGTTGCCATCCACACGGAGCGCCTCAACCTTGCCTGTGCCCTCGCTCTGTACCTTTTGCTTCACGCTGTCATTGAGGGTCACACTGAGGGTTAACGGTTGCGCAGAAGAGAGATAGAATGTGGTCGTTTCAAACTGCGCTGCGTGTTTAAACTTATCCACAGCCGTAATTTCAGTATAGGCTCTGCCAAGCGGATGCGCATAAGTCTGCGCAATGCTCTGCTTACGGCTGAAAAAACCTATGGTATCAATGGCCTGATGTGCGTCCCAACCACTGGAGAATTGCTTTACCGACTTACGGAAACCTGGAGCCTCGGGCGCTACACTCAAATAGCCCACACCGCATCCGCCAAACTTCTCCTGCAACATCTCACGCAGTTCATCAGTCAAGATGTCGCCCTCAACAAAAGAGTCGCCGAAATAGGCAATTCGGACTGGGCGGTTTAAACCATTCTTTTGCTCCAAGGCCTTATAGAAACTGGACATACCCGAAGGCGTACCCGCACCATAATCTTCGATGCAAGTGACCCCTTCTGGGCATTGAAAAGGAGCAGTTTGCTTTTCTTCGGGAACGAGTTTGAGGTCCTCCACAAGGAATGCTTCAGGCGCCTCCCCCTTAAGGTCGGACAAGATATCAACTGACTTTATCTCATACCCCATCACCGTTGTCGTGGGGATGAAACTCAAACATACAAGAATGACCAGCACTCCGAGAAGGAGCAATGGCACTCTAAAGGTACTTTTATTCATACGTCAAAAACTATATCTTAAATTGGGCACACCAATTAAGACTTAGGAGCGTGTATTTGAGACTAAAAATAAATTCTTTAAGGTTTTGTTTTGAGCCTGTTTAAAGCATTCGCGAACAAGACTTTAAGATGACCTCAAATTTTACTTCTTGCGGAACACAAGCCAGGGCAAAATGCCCGCCCATTTCTTATGGGGATAATCTTTGGGGTTATGGATGTCGTGACGTGTGCCCTTGGCGTCGCGATAAAAGGAATAGTCGCGACCGCCCGTAATGTAGATGGCATCAATAAACCCATATTCGCGAAGAGCATCGGCAAAACTCCACATAGATTCCTTATGGTGAGACGAAATGAAGTACAAACGGTCGCCCATTCTGCCTATGGCACAACGTTCCACCTTTCCGTGAAGATAAAATTGCGGAGGAAGTTGCCCATCACTCACAAGCACAAACTGGCGGAAGAAACTGCCGCCCTGTTCCTTCACATAATCCCTCACGGATTCATCATCAGAAATGCCAATTACGTTGTTGCCACCCGCCATTGCCATGTACCCCCAACGCGATGGGTCGTCAGCAAATTCCTGACCCTTACTAATCAGCGAACCTAAGTATTTGCCATCTGCCGTAAAGTCGGAGGCACGACAATAAAGGTAAACGGAAGCATCCGCCGTATCAGGTTCTTGAAATTCTATGCTTCCCTCCACACCATGAAGCGCAAACATATCAAAGACTACGCCCAAAATGCTGTCAGTAGTCATTACGACGGAAGCAGGTTCGTTAGTTGCGGGTGCGGCTAACTTTTCAATGTTCTCAGCGGGGGTTACGGAGACGGGGAGTGAGAAAAGGTTGTAATGCGCCCACACTTTATAGCCCACAACTACGCAAACGCAACAGAAGACAAGTGCCAAGATGAACACCAACTTCTTAAAGCGACTGCTACGTTGAGGAGTGGGCGGAAGGATTTTGCCTTCGGGTTCTTCTTCTCGCTCAATTATTATAATGGGCACCTCAGGTGTGGGTTGCACATTCTTTTCTTCTTGTTCAATCATTTGAAGTACCTCCTTTCTCATTAGCTAAAGTTTCCATAAGTTGCTTCAGCGCCTCGCGCGAAACTTTTATGGGTTTGATTTCTGTATTCAACGTCTGCCCCGTGAACATAAGAATTTGCTCCGTAAGGTTCACGACAAAGACATAACGCTTGTTCACAATAAGACTGCGCCCAACACGAACGAAAGTGTTATTGTGAAGTTGCTTGAAAATATCGTCAAAGTAGTGTAACTGAAAGGTCATCTTTCGGCTACGCCCATTTGTCAGCATCAGGTCGGAATAATTGCCGTCTGCACTTACGTAAACTATTTCTGAAGTTCTAACGCGCACCATTTCCGTGCTCGTTTTTATTTTTAGCCACTCCATAAAAAAATAAAAAATGAGAAAGGAGAAAGGAGAAAGGAGAGTTGAAAGATGAAGGTTGAGAGAAAAAAGTTGAGAGTTGAGAGTTGAGAGAGGTACATTGAGAGATGGACGTGACGCAATCGTACCCCCTTCACCATTCAACCTTAATCGTTCAACGTTAACCGTTAATCGTTAACCATTCTCCGTTAACCGTTCCCCCTTCACCGTTATATCTACGCCAAATAAACACGCTTTACGCGTTCACTTACGGAAGTAAGCACTTCGTAAGGTATGGTTTCGAGCCACTCGGCGAGTTGGGCAACGGGGAGATTATCACCAAAAATTTCTACGGTGTCACCTTCGTGGCAGGGAATGTCGGTCACGTCAATCATACAGACATCCATGCAGATGTTACCCACGTATGGCGCAGGCATTCCGTTGACCAAGCAATACCCTCTGCGATTTCCCAATCGGCGATTGAGGCCGTCGGCATAACCAATGGGAAGGGCGGCAATGCGAGAGGGACGTGAGAGCACGCCTCGCCGACTATAGCCCACGGTTGTCGCGTCAGAGACGTCACGAATTTGGAGAATCGTGGTCTTAAGTGTAGCTACGTTATGAATCGTATGGTTATCAATGGGCGAAACTCCGTAAAGACCGAGCCCCAATCTCACCATGTCAAGATGATATTCCGGGAAGCGCTCAATACCTGCGCTATTGCAGATGTGGCGCAACACCTTGTGAGGAAAATTCGCCTGAAGATATTTACTTGCCGTGTCAAAAGTGGCAAACTGTTGGTGCGTGTAAGCATCAAAATCCTTGCTGTCACTTCCCGCAAAGTGGGAGAAGACGGAGCGTGGGAGTAGAGCGGTTTGATGCTTCAAACGAGCCACCAACTGCTCCATATCCTCATGGGGATTAAAGCCCAAGCGCGTCATGCCCGTATTCAATTTGATATGCACAGGGAAATTCGTGATACCCTCACGCTCAGCGGCGTGAATCAGTGCGTCAAGCAGGTTGAAGTTATAGACTTCGGGTTCCAAACGATGGGCAAAAAGTGTGGCAAAAGAGTTCATCTCGGGATTCATCACGATAATGTTGCCCGTGATTCCCGCATTGCGGAGTTCAACTCCCTCATCCGCCACCGCCACTGCCAAATAATCCACGCCACGTTCCTGAAGCGTCTTGGCAATTTCCACAGCCCCCGAACCGTATGCCGAAGCCTTAATCATGCACACCATCTTAGTTTGCTCGGAAAGCATGTTGCGGTAATGCGTTAGGTTTTGCGCCACGGCTTCAAGGTTGACCTCGAGCGTGGTTTCGTGAACCTTTTGCGAGAGCGCCTCAGCAATGCGTTCAAATCCCGCACGGCGTGAACCCTTTAAGAGAATGACGTCGCTCTGTAATTCATCAAGCACACAGGAACTCATTAATGCTTCCACCGATGTGAAGAAGTGCGCTGGCAATGTGAAACATTCCCTCGAGGCAGAGATATCTGTGCCCACACCAATCAGAAGGTCAACGCCGCGACTGACTACCATCTGCGCCACTCGCTTATAGAGTTCCGCAGGAGTGAGCCCCGTTTGATCCATATCGCTTAACACGAGCACACGTCTTTGAGCCGCGGTCTGCGCAAAGCGACGTGCGGTGAAGTCGAGGGCAATGTCAAGCGAATTAATGTCGGAGTTGTAGCAATCATTGATAATCATGCACCCGCGAATGCCTTGTTTCACCTCGAGTCGCATAGCTACGGGCTCCAAATTCGCCATGCCTTGAGCGATAGTGTCGGCAGAGATGCCGAGATACAGACATGCCGCAAGGCAATGGAGGGCGTTTTGCAAAGAAGCCCCATCGATGAAGGGCAAAGTGAAGGTATGGGTAGCGCCTTCGTAGGTATAAGTGATTTGAGTGAACTTCTCATCAGTTTGCTTCGCACGTACGCTTACTTCAGCCTCAACATCCGCCTTCAATGTCCAGGCAAAGCGTCGCCCTGTGTAATTCATGGCCGCCACACCGCCACTCACTATGGCATCATCCGCACAATAAATCAAGACTTCGGCATCCTGAAAGAGCGTTAACTTTTCCGCGCACTTTTCTTCCTTCGACGCAAAGTTTTCTTGGTGAGCTTCGCCGACGTTAGTCATAATGCCGATGGTGGGTTGCACGATAGCGCGCAACGCATGCATTTCACCCACTTGAGAAATACCGGCTTCGAACACCCCAATTTCGGTTTGCTCATTCAAAAGCCAAACAGACAGGGGAACCCCTATCTGAGAATTGTAAGAGCGTGGCGAACGTGCCACATGATAATGCGGAGCAAGCAGTTGGTAAAGCCACTCCTTGACCACAGTCTTACCATTAGACCCTGTGATGCCTATTACGGGCAGGTGCATTTCTTCACGATGCCGTTCGGCAAGGCGTTGGAGTGCCTTTAAGGGACTTGCCGTTATGAGAAAGACAGCGTCCGGAAATTCTTGCTCTGTCTCAGCAGGCACTTGTTCTACCACAAAACAGCGCACTCCTCTTTTATAAAGGTCGGCAACATACCTGTGACCATCGCCAAGGCGTGTGCGGAGTGCAAAGAATAAGGTAGATTCCGGAAAAGCTAACGAACGACTGTCCGTCAGCAACCAATCAACAACGCGGTCAGTTGCGTTGCCATATATGCGAGCACCAATGAGGGTGGCTATTTTTTCAAGAAGCATATATTTAAAATAAAGAGAGTACAGATAACAGTGTACGGAGTACAACTGCCAACTGGATTCTATATTGTATATTAATCTGCACAGAGTTGTACTCTGTACTCTGTCAGTTGTACTCTAAAAAGTTCGTTCCAATAATTGCGCTCGTCGCGCCATCACTTTTTCAAGAAAGGCCTTGTGAGCATCTGAGTCTGGATTGAAGGGGCGATGCGCCAAATCGCGTTCTGTGCGCTCCCATTCCTGAGCAAATTTCAATGCCTCGGGAGTGAAAGCCCATGATGTGAAGCGTTGCCAAATGTAATTCACTGCCACTTCGGAGGGATGCAACATGTCGGAGGCATAAAAGCGATAATCGCGCAGTTCATCCAAGAGGATTTCGTAGGCCGGAAAATAGTGCACACGCTCCATCTCTCGCGTGAGTTCCTCTATGGCTAAGAGCAGGGTTGCCTTGGCGCGCTGATTCTCCACCATGCCATACTTCGCATAGCGGTAGGGACTCACGGTAAAGATGATTTCTGCCGTAGGATTTACCGTCCGAATGCGCTCCAAGAGGGTGTGCCATCGCTCCACGATTTCCTGAATGGTTAGCGAGCGCTCCACAAACTGCGAGGCGGGTTCCTTATGACAATTTCCCACAACGCGATCTGCGTGTTCATACACCCGATTCGTGCCGAAGGTGAAGCAAATAACATCGGCCTGTCTCAACTTTCCGCACGCCTCTGTGAAACGCTCCCCCACCCTTTTGCGACAAGTCGCTTCATCGGGAGCAGAAAACTCGGAAGCATGCAACCAACTGTGCCACAAGTTATCGCGTCCCTCAAAAAAGCAACCGTCAGGAAGTCGCTCATCAAGCATGGCCTCAAGGGCAAGAGCGATGCTTTCAGGGTTATAAACCACTCCGAAAGGATTCACCTCCACTTGCAACCCCGAACGTTGGAGTTGTCCGCCTATATGCGTGGCAAAGCAGGAACCAACAAGCAGAAAGCGCGTTGAAGGAACAATGCGCGGCGCCTGCTTTGGGAGAACAACGGGGGTCATTAGGGGCATCATGCGAAATAAAATTTATGAGGAACTCATCTAACGAAATGCAAATTTATAAAATTCAGAGATATAGATTTTAAAATTAAGCAGATATTTGCGTAAACCTGTTATACGAAAAATTATGTCTTACTTAATTCAATTTAAGTCTCACTTAATTTAAATTTAGTAAGACTTAATTTTGATTGTTTTTAATCTTATTAAAATCACGTAAAATAATGTTCATTTTAACCCTCTTTTTTGTAACTTTGCAAGGTTGAAAATCAACGAAATCACAAAATAAAATCACATCAATAGAACATCTTTCCACAAACTATGGATAAATCAAAAATGAAAACCCTTTTCCGCTGGACAGCAGTAGGAATTATTGGTGTAGGATTGGGCATTATGGCCTACAATGCCTTTGTGCCGAAAGAAAATGAGGATTTAAAGCAGGCCCCAGCAGGAGCGCCTCGTAAGCAAGCGTTGCAAGTGCGCACGCAAGTTATGGAACCCCGCAAATTAACGGACGCAATGACCATTTCAGGTTCGTTATTACCCAACGAAGAAGTAAACCTTTCGTTTGAAACGGCGGGCAAAATTACGAATATCTACTTCAATGAAGGTGCGCGCGTTCATAAAGGACAACTTCTTGCCAAACTCAACGATGCGACACTCCAAGCAAATTTGCGTCGCTTACAAGCGCAACAGCAACTTACGGAAGACCGCCTTCGCCGTCAGCGCATCCTGCTTGAAAAAGAGGCAGTAAGTAAGGAGGCTTTCCAGGAAGCCGAAGCAGCACTGCTCTCACTCCGTGCTGAAATTGAGCAGGTGCAGGCACAAATTGCGCAAACAGAATTGCGCGCGCCTTTTGACGGAACCATCGGGTTACGCAAGGTCAGTGTGGGTAAATACGTAAGTCCTTCTGAAGCAGTTGCGGCACTTACGGCAACTGACGTGTTGAAGATTGAATTTGCTGTGCCCGAACGCTATGCGGGAAACCTCCATGCGGGCGATACGTTGAGTTTCATTGTTGAGGGAGACCTCGAGAAGCGTCTTGCTAAGATTTACGCTACGGACTCACGTGTGAATACGGATACCCGTACTTACACCGTGCGTGCGCTTTATAACAATACGAACCACGCACTCATGTCAGGGCGTTACGTGCAAGTGACACTCACCACTCAGCATTTCAACAACACACTTGCCGTTCCCTCAGAAGCAATTATCTCTGAAATGGGTATTGACAAGGTGTTCCTCTACCGCAATGGCACAGCCCAACCCGTGGAAATCAAGAAGGGACTCCGCACAGATAAGGAAGTGCAAATCATCTCAGGTCTTGAAGTGGGCGACACCGTTATTACCAGCGGTACGATGCAGTTGCGCATGGGCATGAAGGTGGAAATAGCAAATTAAAAGGAGAAAGGAAAAAGGAGAAAGGAGAAAGTCCATGCGGATTATAAACTCCTTAGAACTTTTTCAATTTCCATTAGCCTAAAAACGTAAGTACTCACAGATAAATTAATGAGAAGTTTGCGGTTTCCTTCCGCATGGTTATTTCTCATTTCTCCTTTCTGATTTCTCATTTATAAACATGAATATCTCCGAACTCAGCATACGCCGCCCTGTGCTTGCCACGGTGCTCACACTCATCATTCTGCTCTTTGGTGTTGTGGGCTACCTC